>CAISJJ010000123.1 GCA_903885595.1 uncultured Bacteroidales bacterium | reverse complement strand
TATATATTCGATTAATTTAGTTTTTGTTTCTGATATTAATCTTGTTGATCAGATCTCCCGAGAAGATATCCTTTAGCGATTCATTCAGTTCGTGATTGTCGGCGATGAGTTTGGTAAGCTTATCCTTGCTCCAGGCAAACAATTTCATTTTTGATGCTGCTTTTACTGTTGCAGTAGCAGGTGTACCGGTCAAAAAACTCATTTCACCCAGGAACTGCCACTTCGTTACAAATGCCACAACTTTCTCGTTCACAACAATCTCTGCAGTACCGTCCAAAATCAAAAAAACAGAATTAGTCAGCTCATTTTCTTTGATAATCAAATCGTCATCAACAAAATCACGCCACTCCCCAGCACGCATTAATGTTGAAAAGCTAAACTTATCGAGCTTGGGGAAAAGATTATCCTTAATCTGTTTTATTTCATCAGTAAGGTGTTTTCCGAAATGATCTTTGATGAGTAAGTATATTTGAAAACTATTGGTTAAAATAAGGACAAAACACCAGATAATCATTGACCAGAGCGGATTGTTCTGGGAAAAGAAATCATAGACTAATTCCGCTGTAGCGGCTAGAATGAAAGTAACACGCATCCACAAGATCTTGCGAAAGCTTGATCCAATCACAAACAGTCCGTTGCTGATATGTATGAAGATATCTATTATTGAAAACATTGGAATTTGAGATGGAATTGATTATAAAGAACAAAAATAATCAACTCTTGTCTGATTTGCAAGTGCTACTGTTCAATAAAATACTATTCTGCCGGGGTTGAGCCCTACGAAGAAACTTCGGTACGGAAAGACTGGATCAGCTAAGTTGTAAATCAATATTTCCCCATCAATCTGATGATTGCGGGAATTGCCAACCCATAGGGAGTTTCCGTTTTGAGAATAAGCAAGTGAATACCATATATCTGTAAGCTTTGGATTAGTGATAATTGTTTTTGGACTTTCATTTTTTTGTAAATCGATTAAATCTACACCATTTCTGCTAAGGAAGAAAAGACTATCACCTGTTCCCGATAAACAGATGCTTCTGACCTGGCATCGCCAACGGTTAAGCTCTGTAAGTGTTAGCAAATCATATTCAATAATGCCGCCTAATGAATCAAGTTTGGAAGGGAGATTATAGTAAGCAACATACAATCTGCTTTTAACCGGATTGATAAGCACTTCAATAGGATTGATCCCGGTCGGTATATTCCTGTGTTCATTGCCTGAGTATGCATCAATAACTGATAATGTGCTAGCTTTGGGAACAGACTGAAGATAATCGCCATATCCTGAATTAACCACATAGAAGTTACTCCCGAAAGCCTGAATGCCCTCTGGTGCAGGTCCTGTGATTATATGCTCGCGAATGATCGTCAATGTAGAAGGATTGAACAGTGTTAGTGAATGATCATAGAGATCAGTAACGGCTGCGAGACTATCGGATAGAATCGCAACTTTTCGCGGAGCACGTCTGCCATCGAGAATCAAATGTCCTAACGATTTACCGGTTTTTGTGTCAATTGCTTCTATAGTTCGGGCAGTCGTAACAACGATGTAAGCAGTCTGATTCCAGATGACAATGTCATTGGCAAGATCTCCGAGCCGAAGCCCGGGGTTAGCATATTCATAGAAATTTGTAATTAAAGAATCATTATCGAAAGAATATCTGGAAAGTAGAGAATTATCCATGCCCCAGATACCTTCAGAAAGGATAAATGCACCATTTTTACCAGCAGTTGAATAGACTTGCAATGGTTCAGTCGGTTGTTTAATGCATGAAACCAGAAGTGTACATAATATGATTACTATACATACAGCTTTTGTCAATCTGAGGGAGCGAAGCGACCGTGAGAATCCAGTATTAATACGGACTAGGTTCGCTTCGCAAGGCCTTCGGCACCTCACTATATTCGGAATGACCACTAAATCAGACTTTTCACCTAGTCCAATGCTCAGGTATGACAATATTAATACAAAATTCATCATCATATTATTATCTTTTTTATTATGATTTCATTTCCTTTGAAAATTCTCAGAATGTAAACACCATGAAGCATCTGTAATGTTGAGATCTGCATATCACCATCAGATGAGCATTTACAAATTAATTCACCCACAACAGTGAATAGTTCCGCATATATAACATTGGTTGACTGCACTATGATGAAGCCATCTCTGCATACAGCGACTAGACTTAGATTAACATCGTTAATATCTGTGGTTTCAATGTGTTTCTTCAGATTCAGTCCGACAACTGCGTCGAGGTCAAATCCGGTGATAATAGGATC
>CAISJJ010000122.1 GCA_903885595.1 uncultured Bacteroidales bacterium | reverse complement strand
CCTCAAAACCATATTACCTTTTTCATTTTTTCGGATAAAGTAGTAGGTATGATCAAACTTTCGTTTTCAAGTCAGGCTTTTATTCCTATGTCCATCACTTTATCCTTAGCATTATGTCTCCTCATCCCCTGCAGTCACCGCACCCAACGTCACTGCATTTTTTCGAGGAAATGTTCCAACCTTTCATCGATCAAAGCAGGAACATCACCATCCGGTATCAGATTCGGAAAGAAAAAACCAAAAACCCCTACAACTTTACTATTGTTGTCTGCTCGGTGAATGATTCTGAAACTCCCGATGATTTCCTACGGAAGCTCACTACACTTACCGATGTTTCAATTCAGCAGGTCGACCTGTTCCTTCAGCACCAAAATCCGGCTCACATCGATGCACAGGTTGATTACATCATGGGTAAGCTTGATGCACTGGGTACAATCGTGGTTGATGAATCATTCTTACTGAAGGATGAACCAGATGGCAGGTTCCGCCATGCTAAGTTTAAATCGTTCTCAAAATCCCGGATCGATGGTCCGCAAATCGATGATTGGAGTATATTGGGTCCTGCAATCTGTTACAAGACTCAAAAGTTTGCCGAGGTCTGGCTCCAGGTAATTCACGATGCAAAGGAACAGATAAACCTGATCCGGAATATACATAAAAGTACCTGGCTGGCCAATACCGCTGAATCCTCAAAAGTCAAACCCGACAGTAAACAATTCAAGATAAAGTTTAACATCACGGTCGATCAGGAAGCATATTTCTTTCATTTCCTGGTCAAATCCGGCATCATCGACCTCCCCGACCGCAAAAGTCCTCAGCTTTTTGAATGGATAACCAATAACCTTCAGTCGAAAAACCGTGAAACAATTCGTATATCCTCAGTACGGAATAAATATTACTCCCATGATCTGTCCACCCTCGATTACTGGGATGAAAAATTCCTGGCAGGACTGGAAATTATCCACAATGAACGCGAACGCCTCCTGAAATTCATCCCCAAATAACCCTCTTTCTCCTATTATTCCTTGAATTCCTGCAAAGACATTAGTCTCTTCTTTTTCACCTGTCACTCAAACCTGAAACCTGAAACCTGAAACCTGAAACCTCTCAATCGTAAATTCATTCATCATTCCCTCTGAAGGGTTGCTAAAGGGTTGCTATTTTTTTCCCTTTTTTCACCTGAGGGTTGCTAATCTCAGCAACTACCCAAACGATTTTCACGAATATAATTTTGCTTCCATAAACTTCTAAATTCTTCAAAAATGGAAACAATCGAAATCATGCAGGAGGTCTTCAGAAAATTAGCCGATAAGATGGACCATATCGACAAGAAACTCGACGACCGCAAAAACACAAAACAACTTTCCGAGAATTGGCTTGATATCCAGGAAGCCTGTCAGTTATTAAAAATCTCCAAGCGAACACTTCAATCCTACCGTGATAATGGGATCCTGCCCTTCAGCCAGATTGGCGGAAAAATATACTTCCGGGCAAACGATATCGAAGAGCACCTCAACCGTCATTACAATAAAGCTTTTAACAAGAAGTAAACAGCCATGAAAGTTTCAATATTCAGGAACTTCAACCAGGTTGTTGAAAATCTTGACATCACCACGATCCTGGAACAGATTCGTTCTGGAAAATACAAATCCAGGATCCTTGCTTTGAGGGAGTTGTTGCGACAGGGAAAAACAGATGAGTACAACGATGCCAAAAGATCCCTGCCTGCCTTTACACCTTCCGG
>CAISJJ010000121.1 GCA_903885595.1 uncultured Bacteroidales bacterium | reverse complement strand
TGTGCCTGTGGCAGAAGTGGAAAGAAAAATGGCGGTAAAAGCGTTGTCGAACGCACCGGTCTTTGTCCAGGGTGTACCCCCGCAGCTGGCCGCGGAGCCGCCAATGTAATTATTGGTCAGGGTGAAATTGTTGCCCGATGTTGTGTAGAGGTTGATCACGATATAGTCTGCATTCACTGTAGGCACAAATGAGGTAGTTTCATAAAAACTGTTTCCTGTAATGGTCCATTCCGTGGAATAATTGCCGATAGAAATCCCGGTGGAGAAAGTTCCCCGGTTCAAAAAATCATATATATTGTTGTTGCTGACGGTATTGCCGCTGTTTTGGAAAGTTCCGTTTCCCAGTGAATAAATTGCCTGTACCGGCCTGTTTGCATCAGCCGCACAGGTGATGTTGTTGTGGTCGAGGGTGTTGTTGCTGTTTCCGCTTACCGAGGATGCCGAGCTGAACAACACAATGGCGCCGGCGGTTCCTATTGACGAACCTTTGATGGTGCAGTATTTCACGGTGTTGTCCGATGCCCCGAAGGTAAAACGGATGGCCGAAGTACCGGGATTGTTTCCGACGCTGGTATTTACCAGGCTGAGGCTGGCGCTGCCCGACTGGTTTACCCTGCCATCAATGGTTACATTTTCGGCCCCGTTAAGGTCGATCAGGGGTGCGTTGAGGTTGCCGCTTACGGTAATACCTGTTGCAGTGGGGTAGATGGAAATATCGGTATAACTGGCGACTCCCATGCCACTTTTGTTCAGGATCGCGGAGCCGTTAAGCACATGCGATGCAGTAATTTTTACGACGAGGCTCCCGGTGTGCGTTCCGTCGTTTATTTTATCGAAGGCATTTTTCAGATTGGGGTACGATGCCTGCAAAACATTTGCTTTTAATACATTCACGGTATTGGGAGGGGTGGATGATGATTCGATGGCGCCCATCTTAGGGGTTGTTGCACTTCGGGGGTAAGCGTTATAATCGTTTAAAATACCGGTACCCGGTGCGCCATTCAGCGTGGCTGAAGGATAGTAATTCATAGGGGCAGTGCCCCCGGCAGATGCAAAAGAGGGGGAGATGTTCAGGCTGTTTGCATCGAGTCCGGTAATCAGGGGTGTAGTGGTTACATTCTTGCTGTTGAAATATCCTAAAACGCCGCCCGTGCCCGAAACAAAGTAATCGTTGTAATCCAATGTGAGATTGGTACTCGTCGTCGCATATCCAAAATACGCGGCATAGTGCAGGTTTGCTCCGCCCGTGGTGGAACGGGCATTGACAAAAATATTGTTCCTGAAATCGCGGTTGGAAACGGCTTGGGTTGTTTTAAAAGCATATGATTTATTTGCGCTTCCCGAAGCCATTAAACCACTGATATACAAGGTGTTGTTGAGTAAACTGATATTATGGCCTGTAGAAGTCGAACCATCATTGATCCCGATCACTTCTGTTTTACTGTTCCCACCAAGGTTGACAATGTTGTTCGAAAAAATTGTTGCCCCGCTGTAAATGTCAATTCCGATGATCTTTGCTATCGTGCTGGCTGCATTGACCGACAATCCATAGATAAAATTTCCGGACACGAGACCCTGCACACCGGTATTCCCTTTATAACTAATACCCTGCACGCTTCCTGTATATGTGGGAAATGTATTGGAGATATTATAAATGGTGTTGCCTGACACTGTTTGAACCGAGGTACTTACAGAAGGCTGAGTGAGATAAATACCGCATGCCGCAGGGTTCGCCCACGCCATACCGGCACTTCCGATTGTCAGATCGTGAATGATATTGTCTGTGACCAGATTTTTACCGGAAAGAGTCAATATTCCAACAGTCTGGGCAAAAACGGTAACAATACTGTTTGTCGCACCGTTGTTCAGGTTTGCAATCAGGTTTTTTGACATGACGATCGACCCGGTATGGTTAGCGTAAATCCCCAACACACCCTGGGCTACGGTACCTCCGGTGGAAACCGAGGTTGCATATAAACTGTTGGAGGTGGTTGAACTTCCGAGGGTATTGTTCACCACGTTAACCGTTCCCGCTCCGGAACAGAAGATACCGCAAATGGTTGTGGGGTTTGCGGAAATATTGGCCGTTGTAATGGATCCGATGCTGTTATTGTAAACATTCAAAATTCCGGGGCCGGAGGTAGAGATTCCATAGAACCAACCGCCACCGGTCGTGTTGGTCAGCACAATGGACCCGTTGCCGGTGGATGCCCCTATGGTATTTCCTGCAGTTGTGCCTATATTGGCACTGCACATGGAAGCGTGTATTCCAGTAAAAGAGCCGTTCCCGTTGTTTGAAAAAGAAAAGTTTTTGATGGTATTGCCCTGTACATCCGATTCCGCACTGATTCCTGCATTCAATCTGATTGCGCGAAAATCATTCATGGATGCGTTCGTTTTGGTCCAGGCTGAGCCCCCGCAGTTTGGCGCACTGCCCCCGATATAGTTGTTGGAAACGGTGAAACTGTTGCCGAGGAGATTGTCTATATTGATCGCAGTGTAATACACCGCTCCCGACGGGACAAATGTGGTGGTTTCGTAGAAACTGTTTCCCGAAATCGTAAATGAAGTGGAATTATTACCCAGGTAAATCCCGTTTGAAGCGTATTGCCGGTTCAGGAAATCATAAATGTTGTTATTGCTGATGGTGTTCCCGCTGTTTTCTTTGGCCGACGATCCATCGGAACATAAGGCATTCACAGGCCTGTTTGCATCGGCTGCACTGGTGATGCTGTTGTTGTCGATGGTATTGCCGTCATTACCGGTTGAACCTGCGGTGGTGCTGAATAAGACGATCCCGCTGATTGCATGGGTTGCAGACCCCTTCAGGGTACAGTATCTGACTGTGTTCGAACAGGCATCGTTGAAGAAGCGGATGGTGGTGGTCCCGGCTACGCTTGATATGTTGGTATTGCTGATCATGAGACTCTTCACAGCTCCGGTTGCATTCACCCTGCCATCGATGGTAACATTGTCGGCCCCGTTGAGGTCGATAAGCGCCGTGCTCAGGTTGCCGGTCACCGATAATCCGTCAGCAGTGGGATAGACCATCACCGAGGTGTAGGAGGATATTCCCCCCGCGCCGGTATAACCGCTCTGGTACAGGGTAGCCCTGGCTGTTTCGGTGGTACTGGTATTTATTTTTATGGTAATTGCACCCTGGTGTGTCCCCGCATTGATGGCATCGAAGGCTGCTTTCAGGGTCAGGTAATCGGCCGACAGCGTTCCGGAAGTAGCGATCACCGTCACCGGTGAACTGTATTCGTACGCCCCCATCGTAGGTGTCGTGACATTTCTTGTTGCGCCGGCATAGTCGGTTAGTATACCCCCTGCCGCCGTTCCGTTTAAAGTACTGCTTGAAAGTCGGTAATTTTCAGGCAAAGTCCCGCCGGCATTGGCAAATCCGGGAGAAACCGACAAACTGCCGGCATCCTTGCCGGTAGCCGTTTTCCAATCGGCAAGCGTTGATTTATCAGATCCAAAGTACCCAAGCATGGCGCCGGTACCGGTCGCGTAATAATCATTATAACTAATGTAAAGCTTGGTTGCTGTGCTGTAATTGCAATAAATGGCGTAATGCAGGCTCGATCCACCGGTGGTGGAGCGGGCATTGTTGAAAATATTATTACTGAACTTGTGGGAGATTGGGTCCTCTCCCGCATCATAAAGGCCATACGATTTGTTTAAAGCCCCGCCCGGCAAGGTTCCCGAAAGGTAAACCGTATTAAAATATATATTTTTATAATGATTACCATCCCAGTTTGGTTCTGCATAAATTCCGTAAAGGTTGGTGCTGGTATTCCCGCCAAGGATGATGATATTATTTGAACATTCTTGCGATTTCATCAAAATAATGCCCCGAAGGCTGGCCATTGTGCTGTTCGCTCCGGTCACCGACAAACTGTGAATGAAATTTTTCCTTACGCGTTTAAATCCTGCTGAGTTGCTTACGATCCCGATCACATTTCCGGCAAAAGCATCATTCGAGTTGCTCAAATTGAATATGGTGTTGCCTTCCATCGTAGGGGGTTCAAATGCGGATGTGACACTACTCTCTGCGATACCGATAACCGATGAATTTTCGGAGAGGACGGTATTGGCATTGGCGATGGTCAAATCACGTACTGTATTATTAGTGATTGTATTAATCCCATACATGACACCGATGCCAACAATACGGCCAATTACTGTATTGGAGATACACGTCGTTCCGTTTCGCATATTTGCGATCGTGTTTCCGGTAATCGTCATGGAATACCCCATCGAGTTATAAATGCCATACACCGTTTGGGCATTCAGGGTTGAAGTGGAGGAGGCATTGATGCTGCCCGCGGTGGTCGTACTTCCGATGGTATTATTGCTGACGGTTATTGTTTCACATGTCGCCATGAATATTCCGTAAATGTTTGTTGCGTATCCTGCATTACTGTTGGCTGCTGTTATTGAACCGATATTATTGTTTTGGATCGTTATGATCCCGGTTGAATTGTTATATATCCCATAGAAATTTCCACCATTGGTCCCCGAGGTGAACAAAATACTGTTGGTTCCCGTTGCCGATCCGATGGTATTGCCCGTAATGGTACCAATATTGGCATTGGTCACGGTAGCACAAGCGATGCCTTTCCAGGGGAGGTTCGCAGCGTTGGCGTACGAAAAGTTCTGTATGGTATTGCCCTGAACACTGTTTTCTGGGCCTGTGGCAGTAGAAATATAAATGGCGGTAAAAGCGTTGTCGAATGCATTGGTCTTTGTCCAGGCTGTACCCCCGCAATTAGCCGAGGATCCGCCAATGTAGTTGTTGGTCAGGGTGAAATTGTTTCCGTTTGTTGAGTTGATATTGATCACGGTATAGGCCACCGCTGCTGTTGGCACAAATGAAGCGGTTTCATAAAAGCTGTTTCCTGTAATTGTCCACTCCGTGGAAGAGCTGCCAATATTGATCCCGAAAGAGACAATTCCCCGGTTAAAAAAATCGTACACATTGTTGTTGCTGACTATATTGCCGCTGTTTGTCTTGGCCGAAGTCCCCGCCGAAAACAGGGCATTGGTCGGCCGGTTTGCGTCGGTGGCATTCGTAATGTTGTTCTGGTCGATGTTATTGCCATCATTCCCTTTAGTGCCAGTGGTCGTGCTGAATAACAGGATCCCCGACGTGGTAGCGGCAGAAGACCCTTTGATGGTGCAGTATTTTACGGTGTTGGTGCATGCATCATTGATAAACCGGATGGTGGAGGTTCCCGCCGTGGCCGATGTGCTGGTATTGCTGATTGTCAGGCTTTTGGTGGCCCCGATCCCGTTTTCCCTGCCGTCGATCGTCACGTTATCGGCCCCGTTCAGGTCGATAAGCGGTGTTGCCAGGTTGCCGGTGATGGTGCGCCCGGCAACCGTAGGGTAAATACAAACAGACACATAACTGGCGCTCCCGCTCCCGCTTGCATTAAGTGATGCCGCAGCGGTCTCCGTCGTGTTTCCAGTTACCTTGATGGTCACCTCGCCCTTGTGCGTTCCATCGTTGATTTTGTCAAAGGCCGCCTTCAGGGTGGTATAGCTGCCCGTGGTAGTGCCCAGGGTGGCTGTTACACTGATTTGTGCATTGGCCTGAAAGGCTGCAAGGAGGGAAAACAGAACGAATAAGGTAAAGTTTTTCATAAGTTGTTTTTGTTTTTACAGAATGATCCTCAGTGTATCTCCGTGAACCTCAGTGAAATATTCTTTCTCAGTGATCCTCAGCGTATCTCCGTGAACCTCAGTGAAATATTCGTTCTCAGTGATCCTCAGTGTATCTCCATGAACCTCAATGAACTATTCTTTCTCAGTGATCCTCATTATATCTCCATGAACCTCAATGAAATAATCTTTCACTGAGAACCACAGAGAAAAAGCACAGAGAGCCACAGAGAATATTTTAATCAATAATACGGGTAAGCAGTCTTTGAAAAGAATAAAAGGTTTATTATAAGGCAAAGAACATGCCACAACCTTCAATTAATTATTCATCAGCTTAATTCATTATATTTAAACAAGTTAAAACTTTAATATTTAATTTAATTTTAATTATCATTTCAAGTCTTACAATATTTTCGCGTACATACGTGATATTGAGCATAACCATTATGAACTATTTCTCATTGGTCATAGGTTACTCGTCATTGGCCATTAAATTGCACTGTCCCCTATAAATTCAAAACCAAGCTATATCTCTCATTCAAAAGCCCGGCGATAAACTCAAAATCCAGGGGCTTTGAAATAAATTCGTTGCATCCCGCAGCCAGAGCTATGTTCACCGAAGCCAGGCTGTACCATCCCACCAGGATGATAACCAGATCAGAAAAATTATGGATTTTGCGCAACTGCAGCGTGACTTCGAATCCATTCATACCCTCCAGGGCAACATCCATGACCAGGAATCTTATCGCCGGGTCGGCAAGGCATTTTTCGACCGTCTCCACACCCGTGCAGGAACGTGTCAGAATGCCGCTGCCCCAACAAAGTGCATATTCAAATCCACCGGAAGTAACCTCAGGGAAACCTGCCAGTAATACTTTGGATTCGGAAGTTTTAGTCACGAATTTCTTTTTGGTAAAGATAGACCCGGATTCAGGTAATAATCAATGGAGATGTGGCACAAAAACCTTATGATTTCCTTATAGTGATGTCCTAACTAAATAAATAACAATGATTTACATTAATATAATTCAAATTGTGGAGAAAAAAATGAAGAAAAATCCGGAATGGGAGCTCTGACATTCAATGTTTTATCAAATATTACAAGAAAACTGCAAGATGGTCAAAACATGCCAAAAAAGCTGTTTAGTGATCATTTTACAGGCAAAATGAATTTGGTAAGGCTCGTAGTTGAATATTGAATATCGAATATTGATCAACGAAGTATGAAGTTTTCACTACGTGAGAGTTTTATTCGAAATTCGTCATTGTCACTTGTCACTTGTCACTTGTCACTTGTCATTGGGATCAGTCACCACAACGCAACTACGCCAGTTGCTGGATGGTTTCATTTAAAGTTTACCCACCTCTAAACACCGCAACTGCCTGAGGTTGCTTATGTGGAAACTGATCCCCACTCTGAGTGAATTAGGCAGTAGGTAGTAGGCATTAGATATTGGTAGTTCGTAATTGGCTCGTTGGTCAATTGAATATCGAATTACCTCTTCAGCACCCTCACCGTCTTCGTAGCCTCCTCTGCAACAATCCTCACCAGGTAGATCCCGTTTGCCCTGCCCTCAAGCGAAAACTCCTGTTTCCGAACGTCAGTCATCTCACTGGTAAGTATCCGCTCGCCCTTCATGCCAAAAACTTCAACTGTAATTGTGCCGGGTTGGTCTTTCCCAATGTATTCCACCATGAATTTCCCATCGGTTGGATTCGGATATACCATGAACGTTGCTGAATCGGGAATCGGGACACGGGACACGGGAATCGGGACACGGGACACGGGACACGGGACGAGGGA
>CAISJJ010000120.1 GCA_903885595.1 uncultured Bacteroidales bacterium | reverse complement strand
GGCATAAAATGATGGAAAACGGCTTCTGGCGTTTTGCATTTTGCATTTTGCATTTTGATTCTGGCTTGTCCAGGTTAGGTCACTTAACATAATAGAATGAGAAACTCAATATTAGTGCTGGCCCTGCTGTTGTATTTTTTCCTGGGAGGAAATACAAACGCACAAAACAAACCAGGTGGGAAGGTGCATCCGGCTCCGGAAAAAGTGACTTTTGAACTTGGAACATCGGAATTTCTCCTTAATGGCGAACCATTTCAGATGAGGGCAGGGGAGATCCATCCGAACAGGATACCCAAAGAGTACTGGAGACAGCGAATCCAAATGGCTAAGGCAATGGGATTGAACACAATCGCCTCTTACATTTTCTGGAACTATTTTGAGACTCAAGAAGGAACCTTCGATTTTAAAACTGAGCGCCGCGATATGGCTGAGTTCTTTAAAATTGTGCAGGAGGAGGGGATGTGGCTTTTTCTTCGTCCCGGACCATACTGCTGCGCTGAGTACGATTTTGGCGCCATTCCGCCCTATCTTCTGAAATACCCCGATATCAAAATCCGATGTATGGACCAGCGGTACACGGAGGCTGCAGCACGGTACATCACGGAGCTTTCCAAAATTGTGAAACCTTTCCAGGTTACGGCCGGCGGACCCATCATTATGCTGCAGATTGAAAATGAATATGGCAGCTACGCCAATGACAAAGAATACATGACCTGGCTTGCAAAATTATGGAGGGATTCCGGGATCAACGTTCCTTTTGCAACCGGTGATGGTCCGACTACATACATGCTCGAAGCTGGCAGCCTTCCGGGATCCGCCAGCGGGCTGGATTCCGGTTCCTCGCTTCAGGATTTTGAGCTTGCTGAAAAGATGAATCCGGGGGTGCCGGTATTCAGCAGCGAAACCTACCCGGGTTGGTTGACACACTGGGGCGAACAATGGGCGACGGTAAGCAGTGAAGATATCAGTAAAGAGGTCACATTCCTCATGGAAAATAAAAAATCTTTCAGTCTGTATGTGTTTCACGGTGGAACTAATTTCGGATTTACTGCCGGCGCCAACAGCGAGCGTGTTGAAGGTGCCAAATCGGGCGTGTCACACAATTACATGCCTGATGTGACCAGCTATGATTATGATGCCCCACTGACTGAGCAGGGCAGGGTGACCGAAAAGTACCGGGAGATACGGAAGGTGATCCAGCGCTATCTCCCCAAGGATGAACCGATGCCTGAAATCCCTGCGGAAATCCTGGTAATGTCGATCCCGGAAATAAAAATGGAGTACTTCACCTCACTGTGGGACCATTTGCCTGCAGCCAGGAAAATGGTTCAGCCGCAACCCATGGAATACCTGGACCAATATCATGGCATGATCCTTTACCGGACAAAGCTTATCGGTCATAAAAGCGGGCGACTGATCTTGAGAGAGGTGCACGATTATGCAATGATCTTCATGGATGGTAAATATATCGGTTCCATCGACCGGCGCCTGAATGAAAATTCCATCATGCTTCCGGCCACGGATTCGGAAATGCCGGTGCTTGAGATTCTGGTTGAGGAGATGGGGCACATCAACTTTGCGGAGTTCATGATCGACCGCAAAGGCATCACCGACCGGGTCGTGTTAAACGGCATGACCTTGATGAACTGGGATGTCTTTAATTTTCCACTGAATGACGAATGGGTTTCTTCCCGGGGAAAAACAGGAAAAACTTCAGATAGACCTGTCGTGTTTTTCAGGGGTTATTTTAAACTGGATAAGACTGCTGATACTTACTTCGACATGTCGGGTTATAAGAAAGGGATTGTCTGGATCAACGGCCATAACCTGGGACGATACTGGGAAATCGGCCCTCAGAAGCGGCTATTTTGCCCGGCCGGATGGTTAAAACATGGGCAAAATGAAGTAATTGTCCTTGATTTGCATCAAACTCAAGCAGCATCTATCCCTGGTGCAGAATCACTCAGATGAAATACTATCGGTGACCACTGCCGGTCTATCCTTCGTCCCGCGTCCTTCGTCCCGCGTCCCTCGTCCCTCGTCCCGTGTCCCGCTTATCAGTTAAATCCACCCTGCCCGCGATACAATCTCACAGGTTTATTCAATTTCAGCTTCAGCACCGTAACATATTTATCCTGCACATCGCCGGGAATATCAATATAAACAAGCCCCGGGACGTGGCTCCAGGAAATTTTTCCCACGACTTTGTGGGCTAGTTTTGTGCCATTTCCGAGGACAGTGATCTCTTCGATTTTATTAACCAGCCCCTTGACCATTATGGTACCTTCAACCTGGCCGTGGAGAAACAGGTAGAGGTTGGTCGAATCTTTCGAAAGGGTTGTAGGACCATAGAAATGGCCCTGTGGAATGCCCCCGATGGTATTGAAAATAGCCTCGCCATGCTTTTTATTCCACCTGCCCAGTTCTTTTAATACGGTTACCTGTTCATCCGGGATGGTACCATCCTCCCTCGGACCAAAGTCGAGCAGCAGGTTTCCTCCATTAGAAACAACGTCTACAAAAATCGTGATCACTTCATAGGGTGTTTTCCAGTTTTCGTCATGATGGAAGCCCCAGTTATCATTGGTGGTCATGCAAAGTTCCCACCAGTTGAATTTCGGCCGTGTTACCGGGAAGTTTTGCTCGGGCGTTTCATAATCACCATATCCCTGGAGGCGTCCGTTGATTATGGCATTGGGATTTTTGGCCAGGATAACCTGCCGGATCTTCTCCGATTCCCATTGCTCGGCGCTGTGTTCCCAGTCGCCATCGAACCACCAAAGATCCGGGTTGAACTGCGTGCTGATCTCATTGATCTGCCCCTGGAAAAATTTGCGGAATTTGTTCCACCGGTCGTAATCGTCCTCGATTTTATATTTCGCACTGTCTTTCAGGAACCCGGGATAATCCGGTTCGGTCCAGTCGATGAGAGAAAAATAGGCCCCGCATTTGATGTCCCGTTTGCGCAACTCCTCAAAAAACGGTTTGATCATGTCGCGCCTGGCTGGTGTGGCTTTGAGGATGCTCAACTCATTCATTTCCGTATCATACATGGCAACACCGTCATGATGCTTGGTCGTAATCACCGCATACCGGGCACCAGTCTCTCTGATCAGGTCGGCCCAGTAAGCAGGTTCATATTTACTCAGGGTGAATCCTTTCAGTTGCTTCATGTAATCGGCATGGCTGATCTTTTTGTTGTGAAAGCTCCATGATTCATCAATTCCATCAACGGAATAAATCCCTTCATGGATAAAGATCCCGAGCTTGGCATCGGCAAACCACTGCATTTTCTGCCGGATGGCATCAGGATCAATTTTCTGCTGACAAATACCCTGCAACAAAGCCATAAACAGGCAAATTCCAGTTAAAAATCCAGTTTTCATATCGAAGTATTAATTTTTTAAATTTTCCCTACCTCTTTTTTATTTTTCACTCACTCACTCACTCACTCACTCACTCACTCACTCACTCACTCAATCAATCAATCACCTTGTTGTTCGCGTCGTCCCCCAGCAGCATCTTCAGGCGGAGGTACGACATAATGCGCATGAAGCAGCCGGGGTGTACGTCCTGAGTAGCGCATGCGGTGAGGAATAATAACGATAGGTCAATCACTCCGAGAATGTAAGGATGAATAGGAATAGAGTGAGTACATGTGTCAAGTCTACGAGTAGGCCTCACCTGGAATATGTTGCCGTCCTCATTTAGATCGCT
>CAISJJ010000119.1 GCA_903885595.1 uncultured Bacteroidales bacterium | reverse complement strand
GGCATTGGCAGCATCATCATCGGACCAGTCTTTATCGGAAACAACACAGGGATTGGCCAGCATGTTTTTATTACAGGGTTTAATCATGGATACGAAGATGCCACGCGCGATTCAAACGAACAACCACTTGTATTAAAACCTGTCGTGCTGGAAGATGATGTGCACATTGGTTCCAATGTAGTTGTCGTGCCTGGTGTTCGCATAGGCAAACGATCACTGGTTGGCGCAGGCAGTGTGGTAACGAAAAATATTCCTCCATTTTGTGTTGCGATGGGTAATCCGGC
The DNA here is from genome assembly GCA_903885595.1 of uncultured Bacteroidales bacterium. Lineage (GTDB taxonomy): Bacteria > Bacteroidota > Bacteroidia > Bacteroidales > FEN-979 > CAIVAT01. The sequence continues at coordinate 7,472 of CAISJJ010000119.1, read as the reverse complement.
CACCATTGTAAAAAAGTACAATGCGGAGATTAATCTGTGGGAACGGGTTAAATAATCTGGAGGGGCTCTGCGATTACCTGATCTTCAGAATTTTCCCCGAGACAGTCTCCTGTCCCGAACCGGTTTGATAAAAATAAAACCCCGGAGCAGCCTCCATGCCCGATGCGGTCTTTCCGTTCCAGGTGTAAATTGCCCGGCCGGGTGCATGCCGGTCGGGTGCAAGACTGGCGATCAACCTGCCCGAAGCATCGTAAACCCATAATTCCTGACTGGCGACCTGTGCGGCGACGGTTGTGATCTGTACCCTGCCGGTAAAGGGATTGGGCCAGGCGCCCGGCCTGGTTAAGGCTTCAGGGGCCGGTTTGCCGATGCCGGTGATCAGATCGGTTTTGTAGATCTGGAAACCTGCGGCGCCGTCGGAAAGATAGATGTCGTTGCCATCGACCCTGACCCCCAGTGCAAAGCAGCCCGAACGGGTATAATACCCGTCGATTACCAGGTTATCGGGATCGGTTACATTCACCACCTGCACGCCCCCGTTGATGTAACAGGCCAGGAAAGCATGGTTTTCCTGAACATCGATGCTCCAGGGTGCGTCAACCAGCTGGATATATCCGCGGGCCACCGGGGTTTGTTTGAGTGTTACATCGATAACCTCCATTCCCCCGTTCCAATCGGCGATATAGGCAAAGTCGCCCACCACATCGATATCATAACCGTCGCTCACGAGTTCGGTGTAACGCGATATTTTCACCGGGTTTACCGGGTCGGAAATGTCGAATATGTACAACCCGCGGGTGTCTTCAGCTTCAAACGGACCGTAATCGATCACATACAGGTAGTTGCCCGAAAGGTACAGCGCCTGCACATAGCAGTAGTCGACCCCGGGCACGGCGCCTGAGTGCCATCCGAATGCATGTGAAACCAGCGTGGGGTTGGCAGGATCCTGGAAATCGACAACCCTGAAACCGTCCCACCAGCATGCCACAAACGCGTAATGATCCATCACGGCCAGGTCGTTGGTCATTACCGGCGCCATGTACTGTCCCAGCTTTGACGGGGCTAAGGGATTTGAAATGTCCATGATCTTCACCGGATTATGTGCGGTCATGCTTTCGCGGATGAAAACCGCCTTATCGCCGGCCAGTTCAATTAATGCCCCTTCGGTGGTGTCGTAAGCGATCTGCACAGGGTGTGTTTTATCGGTGATGTCGTAAACCCTGAACCCATTGTTGCCGCTATAGGCATAGTTGCCTGCAACGGCCACATCGATGGTTGAAACGGGCAGCAGATAGCTGCTGGCAAGAACGGGAGCAACCGGGTCGCTGATATCGAGGATCGTGCAGGGACGCGAACTCCCCGAGTAGGCTACAACATCGCCGTTTCCGGTAACATACTCGGCATAACCGGCATAGGTTGACATAAGCTGCGGACTTGCCGGAACGGAGATGTCAACCACATTGATTCCGCCGCCGGTATTGGAGGTGGCATTGGCAATGTAGGCATAATTGCCGATCACTTTTACCCGGTATGGATATCCTGAGATGGATTTGTAGCCGGTTTGCGTGATACCCGAAAGATTGCTGATGTTCAGGATGCGGAGTCCGAAATTGTATCCCACGACATAGGCAAACCCGTTTGCCACCCACACGCCGGTGGCGAGATAGTTGGAACTTCCCACGATATGGGGGTTGGCCGGATTCGAGACATCGACCACCTTCAGTCCGCCATTGCCGATGGCGACAAAAATATTATTGCCGCTCTTCGCCGAGTTCCATGCAAAGTTGGTTGTTGACAACGGACAGTTTCCGGTGTTGACCGGCGATGAGGGGTCGCTGATATCAAAAACCTGCACGCCGTCGGCTACGGTAACCACGTACACATAGTTGCCCGAGGCAAAGATGCCGCCCCGCGGCAATCCGGTTGTCGATCCGCGTCCAAGCCTGACCGGTGCCGCAAAGTCACTGACATCCCAGATCTCAAATCCTGAGAAATAGGTGCAGAGGTAAAGCCGGCTGGTAAGCTCATCATAAAAGATGGCGTCGACCAGTCCGCGTGTATTAACCGCACCCAGGGTTACCGGGTTCGCCGGGGTGGTGACATCGATGATGATCACGCCGGCCCCCGAACCCACAAAAATAATGTTCCCCGGACCGTCGCAGGAGTTTGAAAAGCTTTGTCCGAGCGCCCACGATCCCTGGTAGGAAACATTCAGCGAATCGAATTCAAAACGGCCCCCCATTCCCGGAAGGGGTTGCTCTTTGGCGAACAGGTCCGGGTTCCCGGGCATAGAGATCGGCACAGGCTGCATTTCAACCGGTTGACGGTTGTCGCGCGGACTGACCTGCGCGGTGAGGATTGATGGCAGGGCCAGCATCAGCAATAAACTGGTGAAAAATGTTTTCATTGGTAGATAATTTGGTTTATAATAGGTACAGGTATGCAGATAAATGAATCAACCCGATTGTAAAACATATGTAAACATCCCCGGATGAAAAGGTAAAGATATTTTTTTTTCGCAAACAATCATCTCAGCAGGTTTTTATGCCTCGTTGCGCCTCCGCGGCTGAATTTCAGGGAAGGTGATGTGAAAGGATGTACCGTTATTCCGCACGATTTCAAGGGTGCCGGAGATTTGCTCCACCAGCAGCCCGACAATATAAAGACCCAGCGACTTTTCCGAATCCATTGTTGCGGTGAGGGGAAGTCCGATGCCATTGTCTTCCACAACGATCGAATATCCTTTATCCTCCACCTTCTTAAGCAGGAGGTGTATCTCTCCGCTGGCTTGTCCCGGAAAAGCATATTTGAACGCATTGGTAAGCAGTTCGTTGATAATCAGTCCGATCGGAAGCGCGATCTCAATACTGCTGTCCATGGCATCAAGATCCTGTACAAGTTTTATGCGGTAAGCGCCGAAGGTTGTGGCGACCATGTATGCAAGTGATTCAAGGTAGGAGGCCAGCGGGATCTGGTCGAGGTCTTCAGACCGGTAAAGGTGTTCATGGATCAGCGACATTGAACGGATCCGCATCTGGATGTCAATGATCATCCGCGCAAGCGTTCCGTTATTATTATTCTTCAGCTGAAAATCGAGCAGGCTGATCACAATGGCAAGGTTGTTTTTTACCCGGTGATGAATTTCCCTGAGCAGCATCTCCTTTTGTTCCGCATTGCGCCTTTTCATCTCCTCCATCTCTTTTTCACGGGAACGGTCGCGGATCATAAGAATCACCTTTTCCACTTTGTCATCCTTGAAAATAGGGGCACTGGTGAATTCGGTGTACAGGTTTTTACCATTCAGCCTGAGTGTTTGTTCCCCTGTATTTAACACACCTGTGCTGAAAACCAGCTCTATCTCCCTGATAGCCTGTTGACTGATAAAAGGAAAGTTTTGGGTGATGTCACTGCCGCGGCAATCGGGGGTCAATCCCTGGCGGATTAGCTCCTTCTTCATTTCGGCATTGACCATGACGATTTTGTAATCTTTATCAACCACATAGATCCAGTCGGGAAGTGAATCAAGTGTGTCGCGGTATTCAATTTCGGAATGGCGCAGGGCCTCTTCGGTTTGCTTTCGTGCCGTGATATCGATAAAATCGACTGCAATCTCATCCTGCCCGGTTCTGAATACATGTACATAATAATATCCGTCGAATCTCTCATCCGCATACCCGGTCTCAAAGGACTGAGGGCCCAGTTCATTCCTGGCAACCTTGCGGTAAATGTCGGGAATATCAGAATCGGCGAGACTGGGGAAGGCCTCTTCGATCGTTTTACCCAACATGGAGGTGTGAGAGATTCCGATAATGATATCGGAAGCAGGATTTGCGCCCGTGAGGATCAGCCGGCCGCCGGGCTCAAGATGGTAAAAATACATGGCCGTGGGCGACGATTCGACAATGCGCCTGAATTTTTCCTCCGATTGCCTGAGCGCCTCCTCGGCCTGCTTGCGCTCGCTGATATCGCGCACAACGGCCCACATCCCCTCGCGTTCACCCGCCTCACTGATAAGCAGAAAGGTACGAAGTTCAACAGGGAAAACTGTTCCGTTTTTTTTTATGTATTCCTTCTCATATACTTTCGAATGCTGGTTGGGCAATATCTGATCCTGCACGATATTTTGTTCATAGTCGTGCCATTTGGCAGGTGTGAGGTCAAAATAGGTGAGATGAGAGAGTTCTTCGGCAGTGTACCCGGTCATTTGCTGGTATACCTTGTTGCTGTCGCGAACGATACCATTCATATCAACAAAAACGTACCCGTTCATCAGGTCCATCTGCAGGTTAAGCAATCGTTCTTCGTTTTTCTTCAGCGCATCGCTGGCTGCTTTAGCCCCTGATATATTGTCAGCATTGCTTTGCATGGGAATGCTCTTCTTAACGGACACCGTGAATCGGTTTAAGGGTCAAAGGTAGTTTTTTAATTGACAGCCTAAAGCTGTACCAGTAGAAATCAGTCGCATTTTTCTCAATACCCCTCACCTGACATCCCTGCAAGGGGAGGGGGGCTTTACCAGATGGCTGTGAAACCTGATGAAAAAGCCGTTTTAACGAACCTTTTGCACAGGTAGCCGAATTGGTTTCCGGTTGCCCCGATGCCTGATTATCTTTGTTGATACATCCTGTTTTTCAATGATGAAAAATCATGCTTTTATGATATTGTAACCTGTTAACAAACAACGCTATGAAAACTTTTACCTTAATAATTGCTGCATGTTGTATCTTTTCAGCGGCTCATGCCCAGCTGAAACGGGTGGCGCCCTCATCCCGGGTTGAAAACCAGATGCTTCCGGCCCCGGTGGCCATTGACGATTACTCCCGGTACAACCAGCCGGTAAATGACATTGTCTATTCCAAAATGACGCTCGATGAAATAATCGGAGAGTCGATGGTGTACGATCAGCAAACCAATGCCACCATGCCGAACCGAATGTATCTCTGGCCCGACGGTTCCCTGTCGGCTTCATGGATGATGAGTAATGTTGCCGGGTACGCCGACCGCGGCACAGGTTACAATTTCAGCAATGGCTCTGTATGGGGCGATCCTCCCGGTGAAAGACTTGAGAGTGTCAAGTCGGGCTGGCCTACCCTGAACCGCTGGATGGGAAACGGCGAACTTGTGATCTCCCATCGCACCACAGTCAACCTGGTTATGAATAAGCGGGCTGTAAAGGGCACAGGTACATGGACAGAAGCCATGGCCCCGGCTTCTCCGGCAGGCAATGCCCCGCTTGTATGGCCCGCAGTTATCACCAATGGCAATAATTACCAGAATATTCATATCCTCTGTGTGACACGGAAAGTAGCCAACGGAGGTACAATTTACAAAGGGCTTGACGGAGCATTGCTGTATTACCGGTCACTTGATGGCGGAACAACCTGGGACAATTCAGGGATCCAGTTCCCCGGGCTTGATTCAAGCAACTACAATGGATTCTCCGGCGACAGTTATACCTGGGTTGAACCCCATGGAGATACCATTGCTTTTATTTGCGGCGGGCACTGGGTCGACACCTTCCTGATGAAGTCGTATGACAACGGGAACACCTGGACCAAGGTGCCCATCCTGCCGAATTATTATTGTAAAAATCCTGACAACCAGGTTACCCCGCGGTTTATCTGCAGTGATGGATCATTTGCCGGTGCCATGGATAAAAATGGCGTGTTTCATATCGCTTTCGGACGCATGCGGGCAATTGATGGACCTGATGGCCAGCAATATGCACCCGGAACCGATGGACTTGTGTACTGGAATTCGACCATGCCGGTACTCGATACCGCCATCGTGAGTGATCTTGATACGCTCATGGCACATAACCTGTGTATCGGGTATGTTGCTTCAAACCAGGCCGGCGACACGATCATCGGATTTCCCTATTACGGGGTCAGTCTTTCAAGTTTTCCGCAGATCACCATCGATCAGTACAACAACATCTATTTTCTCTGGTCGTCCGTCACTGTAGGCAATCCTTCCCCCGATCCTTACAACTACCGCCATATATGGGGCCGTGCCTGGTTCAACGGAAAACCGGCCTGGTCTGAAATGGTTGACTTCAATTCAGGTGTGCTGTATATGTTCCAGGAATATGTATACCCGGCCATGGCGAAAGGCATGAAGAACAACAACCTGCTGCTTCTTTCACAAACCTCTTCACAGCCAGGCACCAGCGTTGGCGCCACAGGCACAGCCCCTCCGGTACCCGTGCATGCGGTAAACTTTGAATACCGTGAAATACCTGCTGCCGGGTTTATTGCAGCAGGAAATACCGGCAGTAAAACTTTACTGGGGAACTGGGTCAGTCAGAATTTCCCGAACCCGGTGAAGGGATCCACCATGTTTCGGATCAACCTCGAAAATGCAGCGACCGTTGTCATCAGCATATTCAACCTGATGGGGCAGGAGGTAATGACCATTAACAGGGGTGTTATGAAACCTGGCAACCATGAAATCAACATTGACGCCGGTTCATTTACCGGGGGCGTATATTTCTACACCGTGAAAACAGGCGGGAAACAATTCACACATAAGATGATCGTCGAATAAATGGCAACGAATCTTTTGCCTCAGACAACCCACTTAAAAACCGATAAATTTCCTGTAGGTGGCATTGTTCCGGGCATCGCGCGGATTCTTTGACCCGGAATCAGGTTTAGCCGGGGGCGCCGGATCTGCTTTCCTGCCTGCCGCAGACCGGCACAACCTGAAACCGACATAGCCATAGCGGTAGGAGGGATTTGAACTTTCGCGGTCGGTCACCCGCAGACCTGAATAGTCATAAAACCAGCTTCCTCCGCGGATGACCCTGAAGTTCCCTTCGGCCGGACCGGCGGGATCATCTTTCGGCGAAACCTGGTACCAGGTTGCCGAATACCAGTCGGCACACCATTCAAATACATTGCCTGTCATATCGAAGATACCCAGTTCATTGGGCCGTTTCAGCCCAACGTGGTGCGTCATGGCATTCGAGCGGCCGACGATCCAGCCGGCCAGGCTGTCGGTATTGCTCCCGCTGTATTTATAGTTCTTTGAAAGCGTACCTCCCCTGGCGGCATATTCCCATTCTGCCTCGGTCGGGAGCCGGTAAGCGGATTTTGTTTTCTTGTTAAGCAGCCTGATGTATTCCTGGATATTGAACCAGCTCACCCGTTCGACCGGGCAGCTGTCGCAACCCTCAAAATAGCACTTGTTGGTATCGGACGCCATGATCGTTTTCCATTCACGCTGGGTCACTTCGTACCTGCCGATATAGAAATCCTGCAATACCACATCGTGAACCGGCTGTTCATCCTTTCCGCCCAGTTTTGAACCCATGCTGAATTTTCCGCCCTTCACAAACACCATATCGCAACCCGGGTCCTGGGCCTGCAGGCTGAGGATCAGCAGAAACCAGAGGGGGACTGTTGCAATACCTTTCAGAGATGGAGACATATTGAATTGAGTGATTGAGTGATTGAGTGATTGAGTGATTG
>CAISJJ010000118.1 GCA_903885595.1 uncultured Bacteroidales bacterium | reverse complement strand
ATTCGTTCTAGATTGCCAAATATTTTAAGGGAATGTGTGACATCAAGAAATGCTTCATCAATACTGAACACCTCCACCAATGGCGTGTAATCCAGCATCATTTTGAAAATTTGGGTTGACGTGTGGGTGTATTTACGGTTATCTCCAACAACAAGGATGATCTGTGGACATTGGCGCTTGGCTTCCCAGATGGCCATACCCGTCTTGACACCGAATTTCCTGGCTTCATATGAGGCAGTTGTTATGACTGTTCTGCCATTGGAGCCAATAACAGCAATAGGTTTTCCCCGCAGCTCCGGATTTGCCTGCTGCTCGACGCTGGCGAAATAAGCATTCATGTCAAGATGAAGAATGATCCGGTCAGTCATGGTATTTTCAGCATCCATATCTGGTCAAGCTGGTTTAAAATGGAATCATATAATACTTTGTTATTATTTAATATATCATTTGATAACAAGTCAAGATGTTGTGTTGATGGCTTAAAACGATGTAACTACGCCAGTGCCTCATAATGGAATGACCTTATGCAGTCATGTTTATTAGGTTACCACGCATTTCAAGATTGGTTTGAATCACCTTCAGATTTGCATCGTAAGCACGCTGTGTGGGGATCAATTGAAGCATCTCTTTCACCATATCCACATTCGACATTTCTCTTACACCATTCTCAGCCGAGCTGTCCGGAATCATGGGCCCTGATGAATTATCCTTTGTTACATTGGCTCTTACGGTTTGCCCCTGACCGCTTTCGATTGTAACGCTGCTGCTTTTATACCCATCGGTACTGACATTGGCCAGGTTTTGGGCAGTGACGTTCATCTTGGAAGTAAACGCATTGAGTGCTGAAAGACTTGTTCCTATATTCATGTTACCTCCTCTCACAATCAAAAGTCTGTGCTCCGGAAGTGATTTCCGGGAAGCAGCAAAATGATAAAATGTCAATTATTGATCACAATGTTCAATTGATCCCGATCACACTAAACGTCTTTGACATTAATTTCAATAAATATGAGAAGGGTCAGATATAATCGGAAAACATCTTTATCTCTATTGGCATAAGTCATCTTCACTCAGTTCCAATAAATGGACACCTTTGTATTTACCGTTTTTGTCAAAGTCATAAGCAACGGTTGCAGTACCGGCGATTTCACAGGCATGACAACCGTTAAGAATTCTATGCCTCCAGATAAATCTCTGACCACCGTCAGCCGATTTGACCATCTTCTCCAGATTCCCTTCGAACCACAGTTCAGCTTTGGGATATTTCTTGATGATGGTTGAATACTTCGGGTCCTTTGTCAGATCGATTTTATCAAGATATTTACTATCTCCCGGCTGGAATACCGAAGGCTTCCCGTTTACCAGTAGCGTAAATCCCATGGTGTTAGCCATAAATGGGCAATCGACCATTACCTGGTCCACCTGTCCCATCTCCTGGTAAGATTTCATAAAACAGAACGGAAAACCTTTTTTGATAAGGGTTTTCGTGAAATTTACAGATGATGGGGAAGCTCCAGCTTTGATCATTTTACTGATGAAACAATCACCACCATTTTCACATGCTTTGCCCATGTTCTGAATAACCGTTTCTGAAGGTAACCAAACTGCATCGGGTCCGAAGGCTTTCTTATCGTCTGCCTTATCCTGAGCGGAAATATGGTGGGGAAAGATGAATATGAAAAACGAGGATAAGCATAACAGAAAAAACGATAGTATCAAAAAATGGTGATCTCTATTGCATTTCATTCATTTATCCCTCTATCATTATTGCTTATTTCAAATTTCTGAAAATGCTATGCTTATTTGTTCCTGGTATTGATTCCCTGTCAATAACGGTTCCAAGATTGCCAATAATCAATGCTGGAGAGACACTGGATCATCATCGTCATTAATGAGTTTCAGCTTTGACCGGAGTGGTTCATAATAAAATGCACTTTTTTGCTCCATAGTCTTTTTGTTAATTTTCAATTTGAATTTCATCTTATCTTTTTCGTTATCCCACTGAAATATGGTCCAATCTCCCTCATGTTTCGTTTCATATGCTCTTGTGCCTATTTGCTGAGAAACTCTTTCTTCCATCTTTTTTATTCTTTCTTCAAACGACCCGAGGTCATCCCTTCCCGGCACACTTATAATCCGAGCATATAGCTGATTATCAATAAAAGCATATGAAATACTGGGATTATGGATATTATGAATGTCCATACGGCATGGGCCTGTATAGT
>CAISJJ010000117.1 GCA_903885595.1 uncultured Bacteroidales bacterium | reverse complement strand
TATTAACATAAAGGCTGAGCCGGATAGTGGCTGCCAGCCCTTGAGAGTGCAGTTCTATGAAACCACACCTGATTCAGGTCAGACCTATTTGTGGGATTTTCATGATGGAACTACTTCTGATGATAAGAATCCTGTACATACTTTTTATGGGTGGGGTGATTTCGATATTACGTGTTATGTGACTTCCATTCATGGTTGTCTGGATTCACTGACAATTCCTGACATGATCACTGTATTCCCGAAACCTAATGCTGATTTTATACCAACTCCTGAGGGGACGGACATATTGGAGTCATGGATCTATCTGAATAACACTTCAGATAATACTTATTGGAGCTATTGGGCCCTGGGTGATGGGGAGTATTCGAATGAGACCGATCCGTTGCATCATTATGCGGATACGGGCTATTTCCATGTGGTCCTATATGTGCAATCAGAACACGGCTGTCGCGACACTGTTGAAAAAGATATCTTTATCAGGGAAAGTGTGACATTTTATGCTCCGAATGCTTTTACTCCGAACAGTAATGGTTTGAACGAAATTTTCAATATAAAAGGCACCGGAATTGACAATAAGACATACCACATGTTCATTTTTGACCGATGGGGAAAGAAGGTGTTTGAATCATCAGATGTGGAGCAGGGATGGGATGGTAAGATAGAGGGGAAACCTGTGAAAGATTCGGGTGTATATTCCTGGGTTGTAACTTATAAAGACATTGACAAGCGACATCATAATTATCGGGGTTCGGTGCTGTTGTTAAAATAATTTGTATTTTTTTGCAAGATTATTATGACGATCAATTCCGTCCTAAATAAATTTAGTTGCTAACCTTATCGATTGATTTCATTGACTTTCGTTTAAGGAATTCTACTTTTTCAAAAGAGAACCCCCTGATAAAGATTTTCTGGTGGTTCTTCATATTCTTCAAAGGGTTTATCAATCCACTGTTGTAAATTTATTTTCACAAAAAGATTAAGTCTTATAAATGCTACCAAATTCGAGAGATGCCAGCTGTATTTTGCCATTGCTTTCAATGCCTTTAGTATAAGTATGGTTATTAGAGCTGTCCATATTTGAATCATTACTGCATTTTGACTCGTTCCGATAAAAGACTTTATGTGTAGAAGCTGTTTGATGTCTCTGAAAAAGATCTCTATATCCCATCGACTTCGGTATAGTTCTGAGATTGTATTTGCAGTCCATTTCATGTGATTTGTAATGAGTTCGATTACTTGTTTGTTTTCTTCATCCCAAATTGCGACCCTTCGTAATCTTTTTGGGTATTTATTTTTTGATGATTTATTTTTGAGTTCAATGATCTCATCTTTAAGTATGTGCTGATGTCTATTGTCAGGAAGTTCATTCTCTTTAATTATGTTGTACTGTATGTTTTCTTTATGTCTAATGACAAAATAAACTCCCTTGCTGTCCCAAACGTTTAATAAAGAAAAATCGTTATAAAAACGGTCGGCTACAATTACACTCCCTTTTAGCAGGGGGATATCGTAAGCACCTTTATTATCAGCCGTTTTTCCATCGGTGATGTTCACATACGCTGGCAAATTACCATCATAGTCAAGCAGGGTGTGCATTTTTACTGCTCCTTTTGCTGTCTTGTATTTTGCCCAATCAAAAAGGCTTAGACACAAGCTAATGGTTGTTGCATCCAAAAGGAAAATTTTGGACTTAATTCGGAATTTTATCTGCTTAAATCCTGCTTGCTGTCCTAAACTTCCGAGTAGTTGGTAATAGTATTCCCGAAAGAGTTCCCATGAACGCTGTTTGTTTTGATAGCTAATGCTTGACTTGGAAGGAGCTTTTTGAATGCCCATATGATTGAGATTACCGGTGGCAGAACGCAAACCATTGCTTATATCTCTTACAGATTGGCTTTTTGCAAATTGACAGAATAGCATTGCTACTAAATGCGTCCAGCTATTGTAACCCTTGTGGTGCTTGTCAGTTTGCTTTTCTTTTACAAGTTTAGAAAATTTAAGCCTGTCTAATTTAGAGATTATCTGAGAAAATAAGGTTAATTTTGTCATGAGAGAAAGTTTTTTTGTTGAGCAACTCAAAGGTAATTTGAGATACTGAAATTCTTTCTCTTATTTTTGTTTTTTTATTAACGTTTAGGACGCGATTGATAAGAAATACTGAAACGAAAAAAGCAACAATCGTTTTCTGTATAATTACTTTTCTGTTTATCTTTTCTTCTATTGTCTTATATTTTTTATGC
>CAISJJ010000116.1 GCA_903885595.1 uncultured Bacteroidales bacterium | reverse complement strand
CTTACATTACTAATAAATGTAAAATTATGCATATTTTATCTATTTTAGCCTGATAATATCTTTCTATGCTTACATTCCTTACTGGTTTTATAGCAAGTATTGCGCATGTTGTTACCGGGCCCGATCATCTTGCTGCGGTTACACCCCTGGCCATCGACAGCCGTAAAAAATCATGGATGATTGGATTTTCATGGGGTTTGGGACATACAATCGGGATGCTCCTGATCGGCCTGTTATTTGTCCTGTTCAAGGAACTTTTGCCTGTTGACCTGATCTCAAAATACAGTGAAACAGTGATAGGGGTTTTGCTGATCGGGATCGGAAGCTATGCCATTTTCCGCACATATCTTCATCATTCGCATGGAAACCGGCCTCATACCCATTTCCATACAAGGCCGTTTTTGTATGCACATATTCATAAGCATTCGCACAAAGCAGGGAGGCATCATTCTGCCAATCCGTTACACGATCACGGAACAGATCACGAACCGGGTAATACAAACGACCACTCCCATGATCACCCAGATGGTATTATCGCCAGTCCCTCACATGATCACCCAATTGGTCACATCACCAGCCACATTCATGATCACTCAAATGGTCATACATCTGCTCACCTGCATGACTACGCAAATAGCAAAAATCATGGAAACCGGAACGGCAAAGCAAACAGCCCATCTGACAATCATGACTTGAATCAATCAAATAACCATGTGAATCCTAAAAAAAACTTGAATATCAAGGCAACAGGCCATTCTGATCATAATAATTTTAATCAGTCAGGTGATCATGACCATACGCATACAGGCACAATTAAGCAAAATGCAATGACTGCCCTTTTAATCGGGATCATTCATGGATTTGCAGGATTCAGCCATTTGTTTGCCCTGCTTCCATCACTTGCCCTTCCCACGGCAATGGCTACTGTGATCTATATTTCTGCCTTTGCCGCCGGAACAATTCTTACCATGGTTTTGTTTGCCTTTATTCTTGGATTAGTTGCTTTTCAGTCGGTAGTAAAGGATAAACAAGTATTTTTAAAGTGGTTTACTTTTTCGGGAGGCATACTGGCCATCCTGATAGGTATATTATGGATTATTCACCCGGTATGATTCAGATTGTATCCATTCAGTGAATGCGGATAAGCGAATTATTTTTAAATTTGCTTAAATGCATTACAGAGTATTAATTTCCACTAGCAGCAATCACTATGAAGTATCCTGAAGTACAAAATTATATTGGCGGGAGTTTTTTTCACGGCTCCAACACTAAGTATCTGGATGTAATATCGCCAATCGATGGGAGTTTATTGTCAAAGGTTCCTATTTCTTCAAAGGAAGATCTGAACCATGCGGTGACGAAAGCACAAAATGCTTTTTTAACCTGGTCAAAAGTCCCCATTAAAGAGCGGGTCCAGGTATTTTTCAGGTACAAGGTTTTATTGGAAAAACACATGCTGGAATTGTCACAGCTTATCCAGGAAGAAAACGGTAAGACACTGGATGAAGCAAGGGCTGAGATTGAAAAAAGCATTGAGCTGACCGAATTTGCCTGTTCGCTGCCGCAAATGACCGGCGGGGAGATTCTTGAGGTCAGCAAGGGCGTGGAGTGTCGTACCGATTACTACCCGGTTGGGGTGGTGGCCTGCATAGTGCCGTTTAACTTCCCGAGCATGGTTCCAAACTGGACCATTCCGAATGCAATAGCCCTGGGCAACACCATGATTTTAAAGCCCTCGGAATCGGTTCCCTTAAGCGCCGTCAGGATAGCTGAATTATTGAAAAAAGCCGGATTACCCGACGGAGTGTTCAATATTATTAATGGTGACCGCGAAATTGTGGAGGCTATTTGTGACCATCCGGGAATTGAGGCTGTATCATTTGTGGGATCCACTAAAGTTGCGAAGCTCGTCTATGCAAGGGCATCATCCAGTCATAAGCGGGTACTGGCACTGGGGGGGGCAAAGAACCACCTGATCGTATTGCCCGACGCACATCCTTCGATGACTGCCAGCAATGTAGCCGCATCCATGTCGGGTTGTGCCGGGCAGCGCTGCATGGCAGCCTCCGTGATGGTTGCGGTTGGCGCATCGGAAAAAATCATCGAACAGGTTTGCGTTGAAGCGCGAAAAATTATTCCCGGACAAAATTTGGGTTCGGTAATTTCACTGGAGGCAAAAGAACGGATAGAAAAGTACATTTCAGAGGCAGAGGAACAGGGCGCCACAATTTTGGTTGATGGCCGGAACATTGTTGTCCAAGGGAAAGAAAACGGTTTTTATGTCGGACCAACAGTCATTGATCATGTTAACACGGCCATGAAGGTCGCCACCGATGAGATTTTCGGACCCGTGCTTTCGATTATCCGGGTAAAAGACATTGACGAAGCGATTGCCATTGAAAATGCAAGCCCTTATGGCAACGCGGCTGCTGTGTTCACCCAGAGCGGAGGCATGGCCCGGCAAATAATTGAAAGGGCCAGCGCGGGAATGATCGGGGTGAATATCGGGGTTCCGGTACCCAGGGAACCATTTTCATTCGGCGGCTGGAATGAATCGAAATTCGGCGTTGGCGATCTGACCGGTAAAAGTTCCATACAGTTCTGGACAAAGCTGAAAAAAACCACGACTAAATGGAATCCTGAAGCAAAGACAAACTGGATGAGTTAGTGTCCTGTAAACGCATGATTTCTTTATTCATGTACCCGGCATAAGCCGCAGATAAGTCACCGAAAAGATTATACCTGATAAAATTCAGACGATGCAAGAATTAATATCATCAACAGAAAAGGAAATTATCCTGAAAAACAACCTGGAACATACCCTGTTTTCCTGGTCGAAACAGTCCGGACTGAACCCTTTCAACATTCATCACGCCGAAGGTGTATATATTTATGATTATGACGGGAAGCGGTATATTGATTTTTCGTCCCAGCTGATGAATGTGAACATAGGCCATGGCAATTCCAGCGTAAGGGATGCAGTTGTAAAGCAAATGAATGAAGTGAGCTATGTTTACCCGGGTATGATTACCAAAGCAAGGGGCGAGCTGGGAAAAAAATTAGCAGAAATTACACCCGGAGGGCTGAATAAAACATTTTTCACGCTGGGGGGAGCCGACGCCATTGAAAACGCGGTAAAAATTGCACGGATATATACGGGAAGACATAAAATTATTTCGCAGTACCTGTCGTATCATGGAGGTACCTATGGCGCCTTTTCTGCCGGGGGCGATCCAAGAAAACATAGTGTCGACAGTCAGGCTGCTCCTAATTTTATTCATGTCGAAAATCCCTATTTTTATCGTTGCCCCTGGAACAGCAAAACATGGGATGAGTGTGCCGACAACTGTGCTGCTCATGTTGAACGGGTCATAAAATTTGAAAACCCTGAAAGTATTGCTGCGATATTGTTAGAAGGGGAATCCGGTTCGTCGGGATGCATAAAGTATCCCCCGGGATACTGGAAGAAAATAAAGGCTATTGCTGATAAATATGGCATTTTAATCATCGCCGATGAAGTAATGAGCGGGTTCGGAAGAACCGGTAAAATGTTTGCCATCGAACATCATGGAATTGTACCTGATATCATGTGTGTGGCCAAGGGTCTTACATCGGGATACATTCCGTTGGGCGGGGTCATTGTCACTGACAGGATTGCCGCGTACTTTAATGATAAATCCCTGCCACTAGGGTTAACCTATTCAGCACACCCGGTGGCCTGTGCAGCTGCATTGGCCGTAATTGATGTTTATGAGAAGGAACATCTTGTTGAAAATGCAGCAAAAATGGGCCTGTACCTGGAATCGAGGATGGAAGAAATGAAAAAGAAACACATTTCCATCGGCGATTTCCGGAATACCGGGTTGCTTGGATGCATCGAAATTGTTAAGAACAGAACCTCCAAAGAACCGATGGCTCCCTGGAATGCAAAGCCAGGTGAAATGGAGGTTATGAATAAGGTAGCGGCGAAAATCCGTGCTGCGGGCATGTTTACATTTGTCCGCTGGAACTGGATATTCACCGCGCCCCCGCTGATCATCACCAAAGACCAGATCGACGAAGGGCTGGAAATCATTTCACAGGCGATTTCAATTGCTGATGGACATTGTTACTAAGCGTAACAGGATGATATTGAAATCCGAAACGTCTCCCTCCCCTCCAGGGGGAGGGCAGTGTAGCGGTCATTTTCAGTTATTTGAAACCAAAACAAATTATTTTTTGTAGATTAGAATCCCATTAGTAAATAATTTGAAACAGAATTTGAAACAACTTCAATAAATTTAAGCACCTGATCATATGTCGATCCTCATTAAAAACGGAAGAATCATCACCGCAGCTGATGATTATATCGCCGATATTTTAATCGAAAATGAAATCATATCTGCCATCGGCAAAAATATTCATACAACTACAAGTAGAATAATTGATGCAGAGGGAAAATTCGTTTTTCCCGGGGGCATCGATCCGCATGTGCATCTGGATATGCCTTTTATGGGGACCTTCTCCTCTGATAATTATGAAACAGGAACCCGCGCGGCTCTTTTCGGAGGGACGACCATGGTGATTGATTTCGTCATCCAGACCAAAGGCAAATCATTGTATTCAGCGTTGAATGAATGGAAAAGCCGTTCCGATGGAAATGCTTACGGGGATTATGCATTCCATATGGCTGTCACCGATTTCAACGAGAATGTCAAAACTGAAATAAAAGATATGATCGAAAAAGAGGGGATCACCTCTTTCAAAACATTTATGGCGTATCGTGGCTCCCTGATGATTGATGACCGGCAGATGGTGGGTTTGATGAATGAAGTAAAAAAGTACGGGGGAATTGTTACCACCCATGCCACCAACGGAGATATGATCGATTACCTTGTTGCAAAAAACAGGTCGGAAGGGAATCTTGCCCCATTATATCACTATCTTTCACAACCTGAAATTACCGAATCGGAGGCTACCGGGCGGTTTGCCGACATGGCTCACTACACCGGGGTGATCCCATATGTTGTTCACATGTCGTGCGAAGGTGCGCTCAACCAGATCAGGGATGCCACAAAAAGAAATCAGAAGATCTTTGTCGAAACCTGTATTCAGTACCTCCTGCTTGATGCGTCACTGTATGATCGGGGTTTTGAATCGGCAAAATGGGTCATGAGCCCTCCGCTGAGGGAGAAAAAAGACCAGGCGGCACTTTGGGCCGGAATTGACCAGGGAATTGTACACGTTGTTGCCACAGATCATTGTCCTTTTGCATGGGAGCAAAAGAAATCAGGAGAACACGATTTTTCGAAAATTCCAAACGGAGCTCCTGGCATCGAAAACCGGATGGAATTGTTGTTTTCGGAAGGGGTGCTGAAAGACAAAATAAGCCTGAATAAATTTGTAGAAGTAACATCTGCCAATGCAGCGCGAATATTTGGCGTATACCCGGCCAAAGGGACCATCGCCGTAGGTTCCGATGCTGATCTTGTTATTTTTGATCCCAATGAAAAACATACCATTTCAGCGAAGACACATCACATGAATTGTGATTACTCAGGATATGAAGGATGGGAAGTCACCGGCAAATGCAAAACGGTACTTTTAAGGGGTAAAGTGGCCGTTGACAATGACAAGGTATTCATTGAAAAGGGATATGGGCAGTATATAAAACGAAAGCCGGAATCTAAACATAACCGTTAAAATCATAACATATGCCACGAATAATTAAATCGGGGCTCATCCAGATGAGCCTGCCAATGACCGAAGGTGAAGGAACCATCCGCGAGATTTGTGATGCCATGGTGGAGAAACATATTCCCTATATCGAAAAAGCCGGTGAAAACGGTGTTCAGATCCTTTGTTTCCAGGAAATTTTCAACACACCCTATTTTTGTCCGGGGCAGGATAAGCAATGGTATGCTTCCGCAGAGCCGGTTCCGGGACCGACCACGGAACTGATGGCCGGATATGCCAAAAAGTACGACATGGCGATTGTGGTTCCGGTATATGAAAAGGAGCAACCGGGTGTGTTGTATAATACGGCCGCAGTGATTGATGCCGATGGGAAATACCTGGGTAAATACAGGAAAAACCACATCCCCCATGTTGCGGGTTTCTGGGAAAAGTTTTTCTTTAAACCTGGAAACCTTGGATATCCTGTTTTCCAGACAAAATATGCGAAAATCGGCGTTTATACCTGTTACGACCGGCATTTTCCGGAGGGAGCCAGGTGTCTTGGATTAAATGGCGCTGAGATCGTTTACAATCCATCGGCTACCGTTGCCGGGTTGTCGCAATATTTATGGAAGCTGGAACAACCCGCCCATGCTGCGGCAAATGGTTATTTCATGGGTTGTATAAATAGGGTCGGTACGGAAAAGCCCTGGAACCTGGGCAAATTTTACGGGACTTCCTATTTTGTCGATCCGAAAGGGCAAATTTTCGCATGTGCTTCTGAAGACAATGACGAATTGCTCATAGCTGAATTCGATCTCGATATGATCGATGAGGTCAGGTCAACCTGGCAGTTTTTCCGCGACAGACGGCCTGAAACCTATGAGAAAATAACGGAATTGTAACCTGCAATCCATTCATGATGGCAATAAAAAACAATAGATTAACGACAGAAGATTACAACGAAGCTTTTTCTGACATCCACCCGCCCTTTGCACATGATGAGGGGGCCATCCTCGAAGCAAACCGGTGCATTGGCTGTTATGACGCCCCGTGTACCAAATTCTGCCCGGCCGGCATCGATGTTCCCCTGTTCATCAAACAGATCGCTTCGGGCAATATCAAAGGGTCGGCCCGGACAATTTTCCGGTCAAACATCATGGGTGCGGGATGTTCTAAGGTTTGCCCTGTGGAAAAGCTGTGCGAAGGAGTCTGCGTTTTTAACCTGCTGAAGGAGGAGCCCATCCGGATTGCCAAGCTGCAGCGCTATTCAACAGAACGGGCCATGCAGGAGCAATGGAGGCTTTTTGAACGCAAAGCACCAACAGGTAAAAAAGTGGCGGTTGTCGGAGCGGGCCCTGCAGGACTGGCCTGTGCCCATGCACTGTCACTCGAGGGCGTTGATGTCACCGTTTTTGAGAAGGAGGAGAAGGCCGGCGGTCTGATGACTTATGGAATTGCGGCCTATAAGGTTACCCCTGAGTTCTGTAAGGAGGAGGTCGATTTCATAACATCCCTTGGGGGTATTGATATCAGGTTGGGTACGGAGCTGGGCAGGGATTTTACCCTGGCTGATCTCCAGGAAAAGTATCATGCTGTTTTCCTTGGAATCGGTGTCGGTTTAACCCGTTCACTTGATATTCCGGGTGAAAAACTGCATGGGGTGGTGGATGCAATTTCCTTTATCTATGATCTGCGGACTTCCGGTTATGCAAATGTTGCTATCGGCGACCGGGTTGCTGTGATTGGCTTGGGAATGACGGCGATTGATGCTGCTACGCAATCGAAAAGACTTGGCGCAAAGGAGGTTACACTGATTTATCGGCGTTCAAAACATGAAAAACCCTGCACCGATTCTCAACTTGATCTGGCCCTGCTCGATGGCTGCTCCATTATCTGGCTTGCCAGTCCAAAGGAAATTATCGGAGAAAATGGAACGGTTAAAGTGTTGATATGCAATGAAATGAAATTAGGTGAACCTGATCTGACAGGCCGACGGATCCCGGTTGAAACCGGTAAAACATTTGTTGTTGATGTCGATATGATCATAAAAGCAACCGGGCAGGAACCCTACGAAGAACTTCTCAGTGAGTTATTCATCCGGAACAGGGATGGAAAAATTATGGTCGGCGGAGAGGCCGAGACTAATATCCCAGGCGTTTTTGCAGGTGGCGATGCGGTAACTGGCGGCAAGGAGGTGGTCAATGCAGTCGAAGACGGAAAAATCGGGGCCAAAGCCATCCTGGCTTATCTCGGATTGGGTTCTGAAATAAAGTAATCTGCCTTAGCTGGAAAAATATCATTTCGCCGGTGAATCTGACAACCGGTCAAACAATGAGAAACAGTCAGCAGGGCAAACTAAATGGAGCCATAAATCTGGCGGGAGAAGCAGATCAGTCTTTATCTTAATATATTAAATCAGTCAACATATCAAATACCATGGCAAACCTGCAAACCAGTTTCCTGGGAATCAAATCACCCAACCCTTTTTGGCTGGCATCCGGTCCTCCGACCGATAAAAAAATAAACGTTTTGCGTGCCCTGGAAGCTGGCTGGGGCGGTATTGTTTGGAAAACCCTGGGTACCCAGATCAAAAATGTTTCATCCAGGTACTCATCCTATAATGTTTACGGTAGGAGGATCGCAGGCATCAACAACATCGAGCTGATCACCGACCGCCCGCTTGAACTAAACCTGCAGGAAATCAGGGAGGTGTTAAAACTGTTTCCCGATCGTGCCATGGTGGTTTCCCTGATGACCGACAACAACCGCAAAAGCTGGCACGAACTGGTGAAAAAGGTCCAGGATACCGGTGCACACGGGCTGGAGCTAAACTTCGGATGCCCTCATGGCATGGTTGAACGAGGCATGGGCGCCACGGTAGGACAGGATCCTGAAATTGCAAAGATGATCGTTGAATGGGTGATGGAAGCTGCTGAAATTCCGGTCATCACCAAGCTCACACCGAATGTCCATTCCGTCGTACCGGTCGCCAGGGCCGTTATTGAAGCCGGCAGCCAGGGTCTTTCGCTCATCAACACGATCCAATCGGTCACCGGTATTGACCTGGATACCCTTATTCCAAACCCCAATGTGGCAGGGAGTTCTACATTTGGCGGCTATTGCGGACCTGCCGTAAAACCCATTGCATTGAAATTCATCACCACCCTGGCCCAGGACGAGGCGACGCGCAACACCCCCATTTCAGGGATCGGGGGGGTCACCTCGTGGAAAGATGCGGTAGAGTTCATCCTGTTAGGCTCATGGAATGTACAGGTATGCACCGCGGTGATGCTCAGCGGATTCAGGATTATCAGGGATTTATGCGACGGAATGAATAACTGGATGGATGAAAAGGGGTACCGGAACATCGATGATTTCAGAGGATTGTCAGTGCCGAAATTGACCCATTGGGAAGACCTTGACATCAATTATCATATTGTTGCCCATATCAACCAGGATAAATGCATCCGTTGCGGATTGTGCTACATTGCCTGCGAAGATACTTCGCACCAGTCCATATCAAAGGAGGACGGCATTCCGTATAATACTTATACGATAAAGGAGGAGGAATGTGTCGGATGCAACCTCTGCAAGATGGTGTGTCCGGTGGAGGGATGCATTTCCATGAAAGAGCAGCGAAAAGGGGCGGAGTACCTTAACTGGAAGGAATTTCAGAAGCGTGGAATGCCTTTGAACGATCATTGATCCTTGCCATAGATCATTGTGAAGATTGCCATGTTTTCATCGCCATAACAGATCGAATCGCAGAAGCAGTTGAAGTCAGTCCCAAGTCCTTCCCGGAAAACCTGGTGCCATTGCGAACGGAGCATATGGTAGTCGGTGCGCTTCCCGCGGGGTTCGGTGAAAAAATAGACGGCCTCCGACATCAGGAATTTATCGATGCTCGAAATAGCCAGTTCAATTGGGGCATCATGGGCAAAAACAAAATCCATCAGGGCCCCGTAAGACTGGTAAATTGAAAGAGCAAGTTCCGGCGAATGTAATTCCGGTGTGTCATTGTCAGCATCCAGTTCAAACAGGATAAAACAGCCGATGTGTTTGCTGAGCT
Source organism: uncultured Bacteroidales bacterium (assembly GCA_903885595.1). Classification (GTDB taxonomy): domain Bacteria; phylum Bacteroidota; class Bacteroidia; order Bacteroidales; family FEN-979; genus CAIVAT01. The sequence continues at coordinate 24,218 of CAISJJ010000116.1, read as the reverse complement.
TTTTCAGGTGATGCAATTTAACCTCATAGGGCATATGGTGGTAAGAGAGCGATGCCAGCGCAATATCGTAACAACCTTCTATTTTATCGGTCAACCCTTCGATCCTGGTTTGTGACAACCTGATGCGGGCTTCCGGAAAAGCATTGCCAACGTTCTCTCTCGCCAGGCTCAGCATTCCTTCTGAAGGGTCGATCAGAAGGATTTCATCGACACCGGGGATGTTCCCTGATTTAAGCAACTCCTTCAGCAGGTCAACCAAAACCATCCCATGACCGCACCCGATATCCATGATTTTGATCGGTTTGGAATATCCTGGCAATGCCTGCACACATTGGGACCTGAACTTTGTGCGTGAATCAAGCAACATCGGTGTCCCGGCAAAATGGACGTAGGGGGCCGGATCGGCAAAGATAACTTCAGGGATGACGAGTTTGCCATTATTCCTTCCAAGATAACTTGATAAAAATGCATTGGAAAACAGTCCGCCCTGTTCACCGGCCAATCCTGCCGTTATCCATTTCTGGCCCAGCCCGTTCATTCCTTTTGCCAGTAAGAGTGTTCCGATGTAATAATGAAAAGCCGGGATGAGCCCCGGACGAATGTGGTCATTCAAGCGATAGGGATCCGTGGCGGATTTCAAAATTTGTTCAGCCGATGTTTTCCACATCCTGCTTTCTTCTGGTCCAAGATATAACATGTTTTTCTTTCAAAGGTAAAAAATGAAAATGAAATAGCGTATGATTGACTTCAATATGATTTGGCTATCCTGATATCTGCCATCGTCTGCCCGAAAACGCCAGGAAGACAAGAACCAGGGTTGCAGCCATGAGATAATGTGCGACCCCCAGCGATTGTGATTCTTCAATTGCTCCGATGAAATCAAAGAAAGGAACCTTGTTCAGGAGACCATAAACCATGACAGTGAAAATCACCTCGAAAAGTTTACTGCCCCCGGTCAGAATGCCCGAGGTAAGTGCAAATGCCACAATAAACATTGCGCCCACCGGGATGGCATAAAGTCCATAGAAGTTCCCGGACAAAAACAGTCGGATGAGGACAGGCAGGGCAAGCAGAAGGAGAACCAGTAATGCTGCCGAAAAAATTGCGGGCAGTTGACGCTTCAGTGGATAGGGTGCGGAAAATATGTACTCACTGCACCGGGAAATGATTTCCCTTGACCCAAGTTTCGAAAGAATCAGAACCTGGAAGAACCACAGCAGTGGAAGGGAAACTTTATATGAAAATCCAATGGGCGCAAACACCGAAGCAACAAACATACCGGCAGTGAGAACCAGCCACAAGGTCGTATTTCCCCTGAGCATCAGCAAAAGTTCAGCTCTGACCAGGCTTATATAGCTGAATCGTGCCTCCCCCTGAGGAAGATCATGATATTTCATCCGCAGCGTGTTGGTTTTACTGTCGGTAAGGGGAATCTGTTTCCTGCGTAACCATGATGTTCCCTGTTTCCTCACCTTGAAATTTGAATTGTCAAACCTGTTAAAACGTAATGATGCCAGCATCACCAGTCCGAGAGCAGCAAGCATCCAGAACATCCTTTGCAGGAAAATCATTGGGGTCCAGGTCATTCCTTCCCAGGTGAACACTTTGCATGTTTCAATCGAATTGATAATTAATATGCCGGTGCCGTATCGCCCGTTCCAGTCGGGGTGCATTGCTGAAATTGAATCTTTCATGTCGAGCATGCAGGTATTTACGGCAAAAACATCAGTAGCCGGGGACCAGAGACTTCCGGATACCATGAATATCCAAAGGAAAAAATAGGCAATGTTTACGAATCCCCTGCTGATACCGGAAAGTGCATCAAAAAACAGGGCCAGGGCGGCAAGGATGAACATGGCTGGAACAGTCAGGATCAAAAGCGGGAGCAACAGTTTGTCTAATTCCAGGTGGCTGGTCTCACCCCGAACCAGGAACATGACGATGGTCATCATGGCAATGACTGACAGAATCAGCAGGAGTACTGCGAAGTTACTGAGTAGTTTTCCGAAAAGGTACTGGATTTTGGAAATACGAGTTGTTGCAATGATCTGCCCAACGCCCGAATCGGTATCGCGTTTCACAGCATTGTTCACCACATAGAAGCCAATCAGGGTAAAGAAGGGGACACACATGGCTACCATGCTGCCAATCCATGCTGAATTGTAGAATCCGCGGTAGTTCCCGAGCGAAACCATTGTGTATCCGGCATCCAGGGGCGGAACAAAGGAATAGATAATCACCACGCAAACCCCCAGTGCAACGAGGAAATAATGGCTCCGTATATGTTGCAGAAAATCGGCTTTTGCGATATGGCCGATGCTGCTCAAGGCATAGTCAGTCTCCATGGGTACCCTCCTCTTTTGCCGAGGCTATTGCATGGAGATAGGCGTCTTCAAGCGTGCCTTTGATAATGGGCAGGTTGTTTTCCAGCACCCGGCCCTGGTAAATGATGGCGATTTCATTGGCCATGGTCTCTATATCTGAAACGATATGGGATGAAAGAATGACAATCCTTTCGCCCGAAAGATCAGCCAGCAGGTTTCGGAAGCGGATGCGTTCTTCGGGATCAAGTCTGACGGTTGGTTCGTCGAGGATCAGAAGTTTCGGATCGCCGATAAGCACCTGGGCAATACCAATCCGTTGTTTCATGCCGCCCGAATAGGTTCCCACCGGATGGTTTTTTACCGACGTGAGGTTGAGTTCCTCCAGCAGCGCTTCAATTCTGAGTTTGGTATTTTTTCCAGTAAATCCTTTTATAGCTGCGATATATTCAAGAAACTCCACTGCCGAAAGGTTCGGATAAATACCGAAATCCTGGGGCAGGTACCCAAGCACCTTTCTGACGGAATCAGGGTGTTTTACAATATCGGTGCCGTTAAAAGTAACCAACCCTGATGTGGGTTTTGAGATGGTTGCAAGGATGCGCATCAGGGTCGATTTCCCCGCCCCGTTCGGCCCGATGAGTCCGAGTATCCCGTTTTTCAATTCCAGGTTTACATTTTTCAACCCGAATTTGTTGCCGCTGTATTTTTTTGAAAGATCTTTTACCGATATCTCCATAACAATCAAATTTGCCATCAAATATTGAATCCACTCCGAAAAGGCATTTTCAAAGAAAACCGGACACTGAGCGAAGTCGAAGTGTCTTCATTAACAGGTGAATGCATCGTTCGGCATCGCTCAGGAGCCAATAGATCTGACTTTTCGGAGTGGGCTCAATATTGAATTTGACGAATGAAGTCGACTTCAGTTACAACGGGAGGTTGCAGAAACACCAGAAAAATTCTACCGGGTTTGATTACATTGAGGAGTGAATCGTTTTTTCACTACGATGCAGGCAATATTGACTTTAAAACCAACGACAGATGATCAACAGAAGTATCTGAATCAATCATTGCACCTGGTTTCAGTGGAAATACGCTTTTTTCTTTTTTTAACCGTTCTTCACCTCCGCCTGTGATGTTGAGCATGATAATGGCATCAGGCGACAGCAGTTTTTGTTCAGCGTAATGCATCAGGGATGCTGTTGCTACCGCTGCAGCCGGATGCAGATCGATTCCTTCAGTGTCCAAAAAAAGCTGTGCGGCCTTTTCCAGTTCCCCGTTGCTGACCCGCATCATCTTCCCGCTGCAATCAGACATGGCATCAAATAATCCGCCGGTGATACCATACGGAGGTTTTCGGTTGGAGAGCACTTTGGCTTTGATCTGCCTTACCTGATCCCTTGCCACATCGTCGCCAAGGGGCAGCATGTCACGGGAGGCGACCTGCCAGGCATTATAAATGGGAAGAAAAGGACTATTCTGGGATAGTATCAGCTTCATTTTATGTTCGCCAAACCTTGAGTCGGAAATTAGGCGAAGATTTGCTTCCCATGCGGCAATCGCACCGGTACCGCTACCGACTGCCTGGAAATAATAATCAGGAATTTTTCCGATAAAAGTGGCAGCTGATAGTACCGTTGTCCCCATCCCATCTCTGCGTGCAATATTTTTGGCGCCGCCTTCGGGAATAAAACCATCGATCTGGCAGACCAGGTTTGACAGATGAATTGCATCAAAATAATCGCTGCCTGCCGGTGTGCAAACCAGTCTGACACAATCGTTCACCGGCTCATCAAACCAAAGGGAATCGATGACATCATACGGAACACATAATAACAATGGGATATGATTATCTGAACAAACGCGGGCAAAGGCACGGGCGGTATTACCGGCTGATGCAATCACCAGCGTTTTTCCGGAGCCTGGTTCAAAACGGGCACATACCGAATAGGCTTCTGTTTCCTTAAATGAACAGGTTCTCATGCGGGCGCCTTTTTCGGGCCAGTATCCACTGAAGGTGATGTATAAATTCTCTAAATGAAGGGCAAGGGCCAGTTTATCGCTTTTATAGGTCACGGGCGCCGAGGAGCCATTGAGCATCCTTTTAACTGGCAGCCAGTCGGCAAAACGGTATATGCCGTATGAATCCGGCCTGGTATTCAGCTGTGTCTGCGCATATACCGATCGGAGAAGACCCGGCTTTTCTCCTGGAGCTTCAAGCAGCCACCCGGTATCATTATAAATTCTACCTGTAACCGGTGACCGGAGTTTGTAAAGAGTTTGTATCGCAGAATCTATCATATATCCGAAATCTTAATATGCAAATGTAGAGATATTCTGCGATTGATCTTGTTCCCCAATTTATTCTGGCTGTTTTACCGGCAAAGAACCCACAAACACACTTCCTTTATCATTCCCACGGGCAACTGTTTACCTGCCATCATGGTTGCCGGGTTTTGGAGCAGTCTTCAGAAGCACAGCAGTGATCAACTTGCATTCGCCATAAAATTATCGTATCTTTCCCGCAACTTATTAAAAGCATCTGCCAATGTTTAAGGTTGTTATCATCGATGACGAGGATCACATTCGGGATTCGCTGTTGAAGTTGCTGGTCCGGCATTGTCCTCAGGTTATTGTCGCAGGGGAAGCCAACGGTGTGGAAAGTGGGAAAAAAGCCATCGAAGAGTTTCATCCCGACTTGATTTTGCTTGATATACAGATGAATGATGGTACTGGTTTCGACCTGTTGCAATCCTATTCCCAGGTCGATTTCAAGGTCATTTTTATTACAGCTTATGATCAGTATGCCCTCCAGGCATTTCGATTCAGCGCTGTAGATTATATTCTGAAACCTGTAAATCCTGACCATCTTGTAGCTGCCATCAATCGTGCCGCCCTGCTGATCAGGGAACATTTCAACATCCAGATGGATGCCCTGTATGAAAACCTGAGATCTGTCGCCCGGCAGGACAAAAAGATCATTTTGAAAACAACTGAACAAATCCATTTGCTTGACCTGAAAAGCATTGTCGCCTGCGAATCCGACAGCTGCTACACCACGGTGCATACCATCGATGGACAGCATATCATGGTGGCAAAAACCCTGAAGGAATACGAGGAGATGCTGACAGGTTGCGGGTTTTACCGGGTTCATAAATCCTTTCTGATCAACCTGGCACATATCAAACGGTTTGACAAACAGGACGGCGGATTCATCGTACTCACCAATGAGCTGAAAATCCCGGTGGCATCGCGGAAGCGGGAGGAGATGATGGAGTTGCTGGAGCGGATGGCGGAATGAAAGAAAGTTCCCAATTCATAGTTCCCAGTTCCCAGTTCCCAGTTTGCAGGATGCGTCGAACTGCAAACTGGGAACTGCAAACTGCAAACTGTAAACTGTAAACTGCAAACTTGTTAAGTTAACAGTCATATCCTTCAAAATGCGAAAAGCCTTACTCCTTATACTCCTCCTGCTCTCCTCATTCACTGCCTTATCAAGGGATTTTAAAATTATTTCCCGACAAACCATCGACAGCCTGTTGAGAATATTGCCGGTTGCAGAAACCAGTGAACAATTCTTTATTCTGAATACCCTCGCCTCTTATTATGCCCCACTGAATTTTGATTCAAGTATCAGGTATGCCAGCCAGGCGATCCGGCTGGCAACAACCCGTACAAAAGCCTTTGATGTTGCGCTGGTGAAGATTAATATCGGAAATGCTTACTATTATAAGATGGATTTTAAAAATGCACTTATATCCTTTTTATCAGCACAAACGATCCTGGAAAAAGGCTCGTTTAACAAAGAACTTGGGGATTTGAACATGATGATGGGCCATATCAATTTCGCAATCCTGAGGGCAGACAAAGCCACCGGCTATTACCGTAAGGCACTCGGGTATTATCAGTCAGCGGGGAATGATCGATCCTTTTACGATGTTTACGATGCCATGAGTATGACGATGTTCTTTTTAAAATACGGGCCCGCTGACAGTGCTTTGTTTTATGGTTTTAAAATGCTGGATCATTCACGAAAATATCACGATCGTTATAAAGAGACGTACTCCCTGGCGCAGATCGCGGGGTTTTATACGACTAGTAAAATATCGCCGGCGGAAAAACATAAGGCACTGACCTACTGTGATTCAGCAATGGCATTGGCGTCTGAAATTCAACATGATGGCCTTATAACGATCATCAATGTTTGTCTGGGCAACTATTATGATTGGTTCACTCCGTTTTATAAAGAGACCGGAGACCTGTCCCTTGCAGGGCATTATTATGAAAAAGCATTAAAAGCCAGCCAGTCATTCAATTGCGGTTACCTGCAGGCGGCAGTCCTCATCGACCTGGCAATGCTTGATCTGAATGCATCGAGATATGCAGATACAAAAGACCACCTGGATCTTTGCGAGGCAAGACTGGAAGATTTCTTCTCCCGTGATTGGAAAAACACGTCGGCCCAGGGAGCCCTTGTCAATGCTGTTGGTAAGATCATGGATTATTTTATGGCAATGCGCTCAAAATATCACATGAACCAGTTTCGCTTCAAACTGGCCGTGGCAAAGGGTGAATACCAGGAGGCAATTGATTACCTCCAACTGACTTACCAGACAAGAGATTCCATGTATGCTTCACAGCAAGGGAAACAGATCGATCTGATGGTTGCCGAGGATGAAGCCCAACGCCTGGATCAGAAAATCATCAACCTTGCAAAGGATAATGAGTTTCACCAGTTGAAATTATCCAGGAGCAGGCTGATTTTCATAAGTTCGGGTGCAGGTATTGTGTTGTTCAGCCTGATTTTACTGCTTATTTTTCAGCGAAGAAAACTCAAGGCAGAACAACAATCGGTGAGCATGGAACAGCGGCTGCTCAGGGCGCAGATGAACCCTCATTTTATTTTTAATTCCCTTGCCAGCATCCAGAATTTTGTGATCAACGAAAACTCCGACCAGGCAAGCATCTATCTTTCCCGATTCTCGCAACTGGTTAGGAATATCCTTGACAATTCAACGGAAGAATATGTACCGCTTGAAAAGGAGGTCAGCACAATTGAAAATTATCTGGAGTTGCAGAAGGTCAGGTATGCCGGGAAATTTGATTACAAGATCACGGTTGATGAAAAAATCGATACCGAAAATGTGTTGATACCCCCGATGCTGGCCCAACCGTTCATTGAAAATGCGATTGAACACGGGATCAGGCATAAAGAGAGATCAGGCCATATCGAAGTCAATTTCCGGTTGAACGATGGATTTATCCGGGTTGAGGTGGAAGATGACGGCGTTGGCCGTGAAAAGGCGCTTGAGATTGAATCAAAGCAAAAAATCAGGCACCGTTCCATGGCCATATTCATTACCCGCGACCGTCTTGATATCCTCAATAAAAAGCTGAAAAAGAAGATCCGGATGGAGATCATCGACCTGAAAGATGATTATGGTGAAAGTATTGGAACCAGGGTGGAATTTGGGATACCGGTGGTGGGGAGGTAGTTTGCTGTTTGCAGTTCCCAGTTTCCAGTTTCCAGTTTCCAGTTCCCAGTTTCCAGTTTCCAGTTCCCAGTTCCCAGTTCCCAGTTCCCAGTTCCCAGTTTGCGGTTTAAGGTTGACAAGGATTTTTTTTGAATTATCGTATTACCTTTTCGGTTTTTTCCGATTAAGCAGAAAACGAAATGGGAAATTTTAAGGATTTATCTGTTTATAAAAAGTCATTTGAGAATGCGATGGACATTTTTCAAATAACAAAAAGGTTTCCAGGAGATGAAAAATACGGATTGACATCTCAGATAAGAAGATCTTCAAGATCGGTATGCTCAAATATGGCAGAAGGATATAGAAAAAGAAGGTACAAGGCTCATTTTATCAGCAAACTGACAGATTCAGATATGGAAAATACCGAAACAATGGTTTGGATTGATTTTGCGTTCAGTTGCGGGTATATAGATAAGGAGTTGCAAATCAAGTTGTACCAGCAAGCTGAAGAAATCGGAAAAATTCTTTCCTTTATGATCGACAATCCTGATAAATTCATCTGGAAAGATTGAATATTATTACCTTTATTTGAAACTGCAAACTGCAAACTGCAAACTGGGAACTGCAAACTGGGAACTGGGAACTGGGAACTGGGAACTGGGAACTGGGAACTGGGAACTTTCAAAGTTAACACACAACACTTTCAACATGCTTAAAACCTTTTTTCTTCTCCTTCCTTTGATGATCTCTACTTGCCGGCAGAACGATGCTCCTTCACCTACGGAATTTGCGGGTTATAACAACAACCCGGTACTCGAACGCGGGAAACCGGGCTCATGGGATGAACTGTTCGTTTCAGCGCCCCAGGTCATCTTTTTTGAAAACACCTTTTATCTCTTCTACATGGGAGGCAACGTAGCCGGCAGGATGGCCATAGGACTCGCAACTTCAGGCGACGGATTCAATTTCAGAAAATTTAAAGGAAATCCGGTTTTGGCTCCTGACACCTCCGGATTTGACGCTTTTACGGTTGGTCCCGGGATCATTCTGAAAGAAGATACCTGCTGGGTGGTGTACTACAATTGCCAGGAACTTCCAGGGTATTCTCCCGGCCCTTCCGTCGGGAGGGCAGCGGCAAAGGAGCTTTCCGGACCCTGGGTCCGCGGCAATACACCGGTAATGACTTCCGGAAAGAAAGGGGAATGGGACGATGGCTTCATTCTCCCGTGTTCTGTTCTTAAACTGGAAGATGGAGGTTACCGGATGTATTATACAGGTGGAAGAGATTTTGCAGGCAGGGCTGACTTTTATATCGGCATGGCTTTTTCACAGGATGGATTTACCTGGAAAAAACACAATGATCCTTCTACCACACTTCAGCCTTTTGCGGAAAGCGACCCGGTCTTCATGACCGGGAAAGAAGGGGCATGGGATGAAAAAGAGGCATGGATGGCGAATGTTTCCAAAATCCCCGGAGGATTCATCATGTATTATGCCGGAAGCAACGGAAAAATTGAAGCCATCGGGTATTCAGAGAGCAGGGATGGAATTCACTGGGAAAGGTATCGCGGAAATCCCATATACAATTTGCAGAACGGCTTTGATACAAAATATTCTGGTGAAATCACGACGACGTCAAATCCGTTTTTTCTCAGATTTGATACGATCTTTTTCCTTTACTATTACTTTGAACAAAACGCTCAATTTGGAAGCATCGGAGTAGCGACAGGAAAGTAAACCGCAGGCAGAACGGTAGTTTATTTAAACCCAACTTAAATATTTCGACAATACTTTCACCATGCCTAAAACCATATTCCTTCTCATCCTCCTGTTCATCTCAGCCTGCCGGCAGAACGACACCCCCTCACCTCCGGAATTCAAGGCGTATGAGCACAATCCCATTTTGGAAACCGGAGCACCCGGTTCCTGGGATGACCAGTTTATTGTAGCCCCCTGCATTGTCATGGACGATCAGGTATTCTATATGTTTTACCTGGGCTGCAATACGACCGGTGTAACAGCCGTCGGCCTGGCTATTTCAGACGACGGATTTCATTTTGAAAAGTTTGCCGGAAATCCGGTTGTTTCCCCCGATTACACCGGTTTTGATGCTTTCGGAATAGGTGAGGTAACGGTGATCAGGGATGATTCAATCTGGGTAATGTACTATAACGGGCGTGAAACTGCCGGCTACGGTCCTGGTCCGTCATTTGGCCGGGCAACTGCTAAATTGCTCACCGGACCCTGGCAACGAAGCGAAATGCCGGTGCTTGAAACCGGCAGGAAAGGCGAATGGGATGCCGGTTTTATAGTCTCTGCATCAGTTTTGAGGCAGGAAGATGGCCGCTGGTTAATGTACTATACAGGAGGGACTGAATTTGTTGAAGATAATCCCGTTCATATTGGTATGGCAACTTCGAACAATGGAATAAACTGGATAAAATATAACGATCCGGCTACAACACAGCATCCGTTTGCTGGGAGCGACCCGGTTTTAATGATTGGCAGTAAGGGAGACTGGGATGATACCTGGGTCGGAGTTTCGACTGTAAACAGGAACTCAGATGGTTTTGAAATGTATTATTCAGGCAGAACAATCTACAGAAACATTGAAAAAATAGCTTTAGGCTATGCCACCAGCCAGGATGGCGTTCAATGGAAAAAATATCAGGGTAATCCTTTTTATGATGTTAAAAAAGATCCTTTTATAATGAGTATTGGCCAGGATAACACAGTGATTGAATCTCCTTCCGTCATTTTCAAGGGTAATACCGGTTTCATGTATTACGACTATGGCACCATAACCGGTAAGATTGGGATCGCAACTGCAGCGCTGCAGGGCAGAGGAAGATAAAGCCGGCAGTGTGCAGTCGGTAGTGCATTTGTTTTATCATGAAATATTTCGACCATAGTCCAAATAATTGTATTATATTTGAAAAGTTTCTGGTATAGTCTGATATTTATGATCCTGCGAGAACGATATATAAAGCAAATAACACCATTTATCGGAAAGCCCGTAATTAAGGTGATCACCGGGATTCGCCGGTGCGGGAAAAGTACATTTCTGAAAATGATCTGTAATTCGCTGACTGAAAGCGGCGTAATGCAGGGCAATATCATCCTGATCAACAAGGATTCCCTTGATTTTGATTTTATCAGGAATTACCTGGACTTGAACAATTATGTCAAAAACAGGATAATAAACATTCCAGGAAAAATTTATTTATTCATTGATGAAATCCAGGAAATCGAAGGATGGGAGAAAGCCGTTTCCGGATTTCTGACAGATAACACAGCCGACCTGTTCATCACCGGTTCCAATTCAAAAATGTTATCCTCTGAGCTGGCTACTTTCATATCAGGGAGGTATATCGAATTCAGAATGTATCCACTGACTTTTTCTGAATTTTTACAATTCCGCCAGGGAAAAGGTTCTGAAAATATCGACCAGGAATTCGGATTGTTCATGAAATATGGAGGTTTCCCGGGCATTCATCATATGGAATATGAAGATGAAGTAATCGGGCAATATGTTAATTCGCTGTATAATACCATATTGCTTAAAGATGTGGTTGCCAGGAATGGGATCCGCGATATAGCGCTTTTAGAAAAGATCGCAAAATTCACGGCAGATAATTGCGGAAATATTACTTCGTCAAAAAAAATTGCCGATTTTCTGAAAACACAAAAAGTCAGCGGTTCGGTCGATACCGTTCAGAATTATCTGCAGATGCTCACGACCGCGTTTATTTTTGCCAAAGTCAACCGGTTTGATATTAAAGGGAAACGCTTACTTGAAATTCATGAAAAGTATTATTCAGGCGATATCGGGTTAAAGCATATCCTTCTGGGATATAAAACCGGCGATATATCCGGACATCTCGAAAATATTGTATACCTGGAGCTGCTCAGCAGGGGCTTTAAAGTTGAAATTGGCAAGTATATTGAACAGGAGATAGATTTTATTGCCACAAAAGGCAATGAAATAAACTATATTCAGGTAGCCTACCTGTTGCATGATCAAAAAACGATTGAAAGGGAATACCGGGCATTGGAAAAAATTAACGATAACTTTCCGAAACTTGTATTATCAATGGATAAATTCCATGACCCCAACAGGGCAGGTATACAGTGGGAGAACCTGATAGAATATCTGATCGGCAATTGAACTGCAAACTGCAAACTGCAAACTGCAAACTTTCAAAGTTAACACACCCATCTTTCAACATGCCTAAAACCATATTCCTTCTCATCCTTTTGCTAATCACCGCTTGCCGGCAGAACGATTCTCCCTCTCAATTGAAATTCAAGGCTTATGAGTCTAATCCCATTTTAAGTCCGGGAGCGCCAGGTTCATGGGATGACCTTACAACAGGTGTTCCTAATATCATCTGGCACGACAGTGTGTTTTATCTTTTTTATATGGGACGAAATGTGCCTGGCAGAATAGCCATTGGTCTGGCAACATCTTATGATGGTATTCATTATCAGAAGTTCGGTGGTAATCCTGTTTTAGCTTCTGATAACAATGGATTTGATGCTTTTACCGTTGGTCCTGGAATAGTGGTGAAGGAAGATTCGTTATGGGCTATTTACTTCAACGCTCTGGAAACAGCCGGATTTTCTCCAGGGCCTTCTATGGGCAGGGCAACGGCAAAACTACCAGCAGGCCCCTGGACAAGGAGTGATACACCTGTTTTGACCACAGGCAGCAAAGGAGAATGGGATGCTGGTTTTGTAATTCCAAGTTCCATTCTGGCATTAAAAGAGGGCGGTTATATCATGTATTATTCAGGAGGATACGATTATATCACGCTAAAAGATTTTTTTATAGGCATGGCGACGTCATCGGATGGAATTAACTGGAAAAAATACAATGATCCGATTACAAATCAGCATCCATATACAGAGAGCGATCCTTTTGCAATGAGCCTGGGTGCTGAAGGATGTGTAGAAAACCCATCGGTACTCTTTCTTGATACCATCTGCTACATGTATTATGATTACAGCGCTTCAGGTAAGATAGGACTTGCTACAGCCCGCGTTCACTAAACCCACCCCCGCGTTCACTAAACAATTCCCGGCGTTCTCTTAACGGAACCATTTCTGCTTTTCAGGGGAAGTATCTTTGATTAACAAGTTCCCAGTTCCCAGTTCCCAGTGAGTTTATCAAACTGCAAACTGCGAACTGCAAACTGCAAACTTTCTTCCCATGCTCCGCACCATCATCATCGACGACGAAGCCCATATCCGGGATACCCTTTCCAAACTGCTTTCAAGGCATTGTCAGCAGGTAAAGGTGGTAGGGGAAGCCTCGGGCGTGACACAGGGGATCAAGGTAATTCAAATTCTTCATCCGGATCTTGTTTTCCTCGATATCAACCTGGGCGATGGAACCGCATTTGACCTGATCCATTCCCTGAATGCCATCGAATTCAAAATAATATTCATCTCGGCCGGTGATAAGGGTAACATCCAGGCATTGAGGTTAAGCAGCATGGAATACCTTTTAAAACCGATTAACCCGGAGGAGCTCAAATCAGCTGTGGGGCGCACGGATGAAACAGACCAGGAAGACCTGCTGCTGCAGCTTAAGGCACTGGAGGCCAATGTATGAAGAAGAAACTTCAAACCGTTGGCAGTCACGAATATACTACTAAATGCGTATTGCTTTCACATAACACCGACATTAAATTTGTATCATGCCATCTAACCCATTAAATAGCAACCCTATGAAAACAAGAGCTTTACTCTCGATTTTCCTGCTTTTTTCTGTGCTGCTTTCCTTCGGGCAGGCCGACAGCACCGCTTTCTCCGGAACATCAGACAGAAAAAATATTCCTGATTACATCAAAAACCGAAAAGCGTACAAGCGGGCCGAGTGGTTCAACGTTCAACGGTCGTTTCCTTACGATACCATTCCCCGGACCAGGTATGCACAGGAGATGGACCGTGAGATCAAAAAAGTTCAAACCAGTGCAAAGAATGGTGATGCCGGCCTAACCTGGTCATCCGTCGGGCCGCAGGGCATTCAAAGTCCCTACACAAATTGGGGGAAAGTAAGCGGAAGGGTCAGGGCCATTGCCGTTCATCCTGCCGATCCGTTGATCATATATATTGGAGCTGCCAGCGGCGGAATATGGAAAACCAACGACGGAGGTCAGACCTGGCTGGATATCGGCCATGGCCTTGAATCGCTCTCCTTCGGGGCCATTGCCATCGATCCGAACAATCCTGAAACCATTTATGCCGGATCGGGGGAATGTTCTTACCTGCAAGGCTTTATTGGGTTCGACGGGAAGGGAATATTCAAATCGACCGATGGCGGAGCGACATGGACCCGGATCACCAACGGGATAGGGCCCATAACCAACTTCGGGGATCTTGCCGTCAGCCCTTACAATTCAAACCTGGTTATTGGCGCCATGGCCAGCGGATATTTTTTCTCCGGCGACCTGCCCAATGAAGGGATCTGGAGAAGCAGTGACGCCGGGCTTTCCTGGACCAGGACGCTGGATGTACAGGATGCATACGATATTGCATACCACCCTACCGATGCGAACAGGGTGTATGCTGCAGTTGGTGGCGGAAACAACAATGCCGGATTTTATATTTCCAACAACCAGGGAATCAGCTGGTTAAAAAGCAATCTCGGGCTGCCCCCGGGAAGTTCAATGCACAGGATCCAGATCGATGTTTCACAATCGAATCCCAATATGATCTATGCGGTGATCTTCAACCTCAACACCATGTCGACCAGCGCATACAAATCGGTAAACGGCGGAACCAGCTGGGCGCAGATCTCGGCCGGGACCAACCTGGGCGGATTTGATGGTTCCGGATGGTATGACCAGGGTTTTTATGACCTGTGCATCGCCGTAGATCCTGAAAATCCAAATCATGTACTCATCGGGAACGTTGAACTGCACCGGACAACAAATGGGTCAAACTTTTCTCCGGTCAGGCCATTTGGATCTGACCTCTGGGGCAGTCTCGTACACAATGATTACCATAAACTGGTTTTTGCGCCCTCAAACCCAGATTACCTTTATATTGGCTGTGATGGAGGATTTTATCAATCAACAGATAAAGGCTATACCGCCAGCTCCCGGAACCAGGGACTGGAAACCCTTCAGTTTTACAGAATTGCGTCCCATCCCTCGAATTCCCAGATACTTTTCGGAGGAATGCAGGACAATGCGAATGCGATCAGTTGGAATGGCGGTACGACCTGGACCATGAAGCCCAGCGGCGACGGGATGGAATGTTTTTTTAACCACAACCCGGATACCGTGTACTCTTCAGCTCAATGTGGCTACCTGTTCAGGAGTACGAATGGCGGGGCATCATTTTCATATCTTAATAATGTCAATGGCGCCTGGATCACACCATTGTTTATGCATCCGGTCAACCATAAAACACTTTACTCGGCCAATAAAAGCATCCTGAAATCAACGAACGCCGGTGCATCGTTTTTTGTGATTGCTGCCAATGTTTCCCAGGAATTTATTAACACCATGGCACAAAGCCAGGTGAATCCAAACAACATGATCTTCGCCGCCGGATGCACCCAGGCCCCGGTACCGGGAGATATTATTGTCGTGAAAGTGTCAACCAACGGGGGCACCATCTGGATCGACGTGACCGATCATATTCCCGGTGAAAGCCGCTGGATTTCGAGGGTGGTCACAGACCCGGTGGATGACAGTGCAATGTATGTTCTCCGGACAGGATTTTCGCCGGGGAATAAGGTCTGGAAAAGCGCCGACCTCGGGCAAACCTGGACCAATATTTCGGGCGACCTGCCCGACCTGCCCTGCAACGACCTTTTCATTGACCCTGAAAACACCCATCATTTATATGTCGCCAACGACATCGGTGTTTACTCCTCCACCGATGGCGGCGCAACCTGGACATACGCCAGTGAAGGAATTCCGTTTGTACCGGGAATGGACTTTGATTACGTGAACATAAATTCTACCCGGTATTTAAGGGTTGGCACCTTCGGGCGTTCCATTTATGAAACCACCCTGCCGCATTACTGTCTGCCGGAGGGGATCACGTTTACAACCCAGGAGCAGATTGATAATTTTTCAACAAATTATCCGGGGTGTACGGAAATTGAGGGAGATGTTGCGATCAATGGAAGTGGAATAAACAATCTCAACGGATTAAGTATTTTAACCTCCATCGGTGGTGACCTTTGGATAAATAATAACGACGCCCTGACCAGCCTCACAGGATTGGACAATGTGAATTCCATTGGGGGAAATGTTTGGATCAGTTTTAGCTCAGCACTGAGCAGCCTGACCGGGCTGGAGGGGTTGACTTCCATCGGGGGTTCCCTTGAAATTATTTTATGCAATGCTTTAAACAGCATTGCCGGACTAAACGCCTTAACCACAATCGGCGGAAAGATGGAAGTTACAGAAAACAATGCTTTAACCAGCCTGACCGGGCTCAATGCCTTAACTTCCATCGGGGGGAGTCTCAGCATTTACGGCAATGATGCCCTGACCAGTCTTACAGGGTTGGATAATTTGACTTTCATCGGGGGCGACCTGGCAATTGGCCCTCTTCTCGATGACGGCGGAAGTTCTTCGGTGAATCGCAATTCAGCGTTGACAAGCTTAACAGGACTGAATTCATTAACCTCCATCGGTGGTAATCTCAGCATTTACGGCAATGACGCCCTGACCAGTCTTACAGGCCTGGAGAATCTGAATTCGATCGGGGGCAATCTCGAAATTGGTATTTTCTATTGGGGAGTTTTATATGGTAATCCGGCACTGACCAGTATTTCCGCATTGGCAACTATTGATGCCGGCACAATCAATTCATGGACTATCGCTGGCAATGAGTCATTATCTACTTGTTCCGTCCAAAGTCTCTGCAATTATTTAACCAGCCCGAACGGCAGTGTTAATATTTATTCGAATGCGCCCGGCTGCAACAACCCGGCAGAAGTGGCAAGTGATTGTGGAATTTCACTTCCATGTTTGCCTTTTGGCAACTATTATCTTTTATCGCAGGCAGACATTGATAATTTCCAGGTCAATTATCCCGGTTGCACCGAATTAGCAGGAGATGTCGAGATCAGCGGAAGTGATATCACCCATTTGGATGGATTGAGCAATTTGACATCCATCGGGGAAGACCTTTCAATTTATGGAGATTCCTCACTAACTGATTTAACAGGGCTGACCTCATTGACCTCCCTTGGAGGAAGCCTTATTATTTATAGCAACAACTCATTGACCAGCCTGTCAGGTTTAGATGGTTTGAATTCCATTGGGGGCTACACTGCAATTGGTATTAGGCGAGGTATGTCGGTTTATGGCAATCCCAACCTGACCAATATAACAGGGCTGGAAAATATAGAAGCCGGTTCTGTCGGAAACCTACAAATCCTTGGGAATCATTCTTTATCTGACTGTGCGATAAATAGTATTTGCGATTATTTGGCAATCCCGGGTAGTAATCCTTGGATTGAAGGCAATGCCCCCGGCTGCAACAGCCCTGAAGAGGTACAAGCTGCCTGCGAAACACATTGCCTGCCCGAAGGCATCACCTTTACCACACAAAACCAGGTTGACAGTTTCCAGGTCAATCATCCGGGATGCACTGAGATTGAAGGAGATGTTACCATCAACGGAAGTGGAATAAACAACCTCAACGGATTAAGTGTTATAACCTCCGTCGGCGGCAGTGTTGATATTTATTATACTTCCCTGATCAATCTGACCGGACTTGACAGTTTGACTTCCATCGGGGGAGACCTCCTGATTGCCTTCAATAGCAATATGACCAGCGTCACAGGATTAGAAAATCTAACTTCCCTAAAGGCAGACCTTAAAATATTTGGAAATGAA
Source organism: uncultured Bacteroidales bacterium (assembly GCA_903885595.1). GTDB lineage: Bacteria > Bacteroidota > Bacteroidia > Bacteroidales > FEN-979 > CAIVAT01. The sequence continues at coordinate 6,548 of CAISJJ010000116.1, read as the reverse complement.
AATCTCACAAGTTTAACCGGATTGGAAAACCTGACAACCATCGAAGGCAGTCTTATTCTTGCAGATTGTCCCCCTGAAGATCCTTGCACAGGAAATCCCAGTCTGAATTACCTTACCGGCCTTGATAATTTACATCGAATAGGTGCCAATCTGATCATTGTTGCCAGTTCCCTGATTAACTTATCCGGGTTGGAAAATTTGACATCTGTCGGAGGCCACCTGGCAATTTATGGGAATTATGCTCTTGTGGATCTGGAGGGTATGAACAACCTTGATTCTATCGGTGGAACGCTGCAAATTGGTGATTATGGTAGTCCCTATCATGGTGGAGGCAATCCTTCCCTTACCAGTTTGTCGGGGTTGGAGGGAGTGACCTTCATTGCCGGATCACTCAATATTGTTATGAACACTGCCCTGACCAGCTTATCCGGGCTGGATCATGTTGAAGCTGCTTCGATCAGTAATTTAAGCATCTGGGGAAATTACGCTTTGTCAACCTGTGATGTTCTAAGTATTTGTGATTACCTGGCAAGCCCGACTGGATTCGTTTCGATCGCAAATAACGCCCCCGGCTGCAACAGCCCGGAAGAAGTGCTGGCTGCCTGCGAGACATCCTGCCTGCCCGAAGGCATCACCTTTACTACCCAGTCACAGATTGATAATTTCCAGACTAATTATCCGGGGTGCACTGAAATTGAGGGAACTGTTCAAATTGGAGAACCTTATGCTACTACTGATATTACCAACCTGAATGGATTAAGCGTATTGAATGCTATCGGTGATTCACTTTTTATCATCAACAATCCACTTACAAGTTTAGCGGGGCTTGAAAATCTGAATTATATTGGTGGTAGTCTGATAATAGGTCATAAATACTGGGGTTGTCAGGGCAATAACGCCCTGGTTAATTTGGCTGGATTGAATGGTTTGGATTCCATCGGGGGAGATTTGGATATTGATTGTAACCAGGGATTGACAAGCCTTGCAGGGCTGGAAGGTTTGCATTCAATCGGAGGAAACCTTTTCATCGGGAGAGCACCGACTCCGATTGAAGGTTCAGGATTGGACGGAGGCAATCCTTCACTGATCAGTTTATCAGGATTAAACAATCTGACTTCTGTAGGGGGCTACATATTTATTGGTGGTAATGGCGCTCTTTCCAGTCTTACCGGATTGGAAGGTGTATCCTCGCTGAACGGATGGGTTGGAATTAAGCGCAACGGCAGTTTGATTAACCTGGACGGGCTGAACAATCTGAATTACATCGGTGGCGGGCTGAGTGTGTATGAAAACAGTCATCTTGTGAATTTATCAGGGCTGGACAATCTTGATTCCATCAGCGGCGGCCTTTATATTGGCTATTGTTATGAAGCAGGCATGGGCATACCCGGGGGGAATGCTTCATTAACCAGCCTCCATGGACTGGAAAATTTAACCCGCATTGGCGGGACACTTAATATTGGCCACAATCCCTCCCTGGCCAGCCTTGCAGGCCTGGAGAACATTGTGGCAGGTTCTATCACCAACCTTGAGATCTGCAGTGACAGTTCTTTATCAATATGCGAAGTGCAAAGTGTCTGCGATTACCTGGCAGCTCCGAATGGTGAAATTCATATTGGCAATAATGCCCCGGGATGCAACAGCCCTGAAGAAGTACTGGCTGCTTGCGCTGTTTCTGTGGAGGATATCGTTTCAGCGGACCAATATTCGCTGTTTCCCAATCCTGCCGATAAATCGGTGTCGATTTCTTCCAAAAACGGCGGACTCATTGAAGAGGTGGTCATTTTCAACCAAACCGGGCAAAAGGTTCTACAAGGGAAAACAGTAAATAATAATCTCGATATTTCAAAACTTCCGCCGGGGATGTACGTCGTTGAACTGGGTGCCGGGCAATGGAAAGCAAGGAAAAAACTGATGGTAGAATAGTAAAAAGTTTGCAGTTTGCAGTTCCCAGTTGGTTTCATCGATGGCGGGCTACAAACCTCGAACTGCAAACTGGGAACTGGAAACTGGAAACTGCAAACCACAAACGGCAAACTTTAAAACCTCAACATATGAAAAAACTTATCCTCATCATCACAGCTGTAGCCATCAGTCATACTATCGCCTTTTCGCAGGGCTGCCTGCCCGAAGGCATTACCTTCTCCAACCAGGCCCAGATCGATAATTTCCAGGCCAATTATCCGGGTTGTTCCCTGATAGAAGGCAGTGTCTGGATCGAAGGAGATGATATCACCAATCTTAATGGATTAAGCGTGCTGACTTCCATCGGGGATACCCTTCATATTGGATACAACTGGGCGCTGGGCAGTCTGGCAGGATTAAATAATCTTACTTCTATCGGTGGCAGCCTTGAAATTTATGCCGCCTACCTCACAAGTTTAACCGGGTTGGAGGGATTGACCTCCATCGGTGGCAGCCTGGAAATTCGTTGGGGAAATTACCTGACAAGTCTGACCGGGTTGGAGGGATTGACCTCCATCGGCGGTGACCTGGTAATAACCGACAACTACAGTCTTGTCAGCCTTGCGGGGCTGGAGAACCTATCGGCCGGGACTATCACAAATTTGTTTGTGACTTATAACTCCTCATTATCAACCTGCTCAATACAAGGTATTTGCACATATTTAGCCAGCCCCGGAGGAATCATTGACATTCGAAACAATGCAACAGGGTGCAAGAGTATATTCGATGTGGCGGCAGGCTGCGGCATTACCATGCCATGCCTGCCTCACGGGAATTATAATTTTTACTCCCAGGCAGATGTAGACAATTTTCAAATCTTTTACCCGGGATGCACCGACCTTGAAGGCGACGTTTCGATCAGCGGAAATGATATTACGAACCTGAACGGACTAAGCGCTGTATCATCCATTGCGGGCGGACTTACCATATCAGGCAACCCCTCCCTGACAAGTTCGACAGGGTTGGAAAGTTTGACCTCAATCGGAGGTAGTCTTCAAATATATTCTTCCAGCCTGACCAGTTTGACAGGGTTGGAAAACCTGGACTCCATCGGGGGGAGCTTCTCAATTTCTTCCGCCTACCTGACCAGCTTTGATGGGTTGGAAGGATTGACCAGCATAGGGGGTGATATGCAGATTAATAATAACGACTCCCTCACCAGTTTAACCGGGCTGGAAGGATTGACCTCTATCGGCGGAAGCCTTTCTGTTTATAGTAATAACTCCCTGGTCAGTTTAACCGGGTTAAATTCGCTCACTTCCATTCCGGGGAACCTTGAAATAGGTAAAATGTGGGGGTGGGGAGGAGGAGGCAATAACTCCCTGGTAAATTTAGCCGGGCTGAATTCGCTGACATCCATCGGGGGTGCCCTGATGATCTATGGAAACTTCAGCCTGAATAGTCTTTCAGGGCTGGACAACCTCATGGCCGGGTCCATCACCAACCTGACAATATTGTACAATAATTCATTATCAGCCTGTTCCATCCAAAGCATCTGTGCCTATTTAACCAGCTCCGGAGGCACCGTTGATATCCGGTACAATGCACCCGGTTGCAACAGCATATTAGATGTGGCAATGGGCTGCGGTATTACACTCCCCTGCCGGGTTACCGGGCAATATAATTTTATCTCGCAGGCTGATGTTGACAATTTTCAAACCGTTTACCCTGGATGCACCGACCTGGAAGGGGATGTTATCATAAATGGCAATGACATTTCAAATCTGAACGGGTTGACGGGGATCACATCCATTGCGGGTAAACTCGCCATAACAGGCAACCCGGCGCTGACCAGTTTGGCGGGATTGGAAAATTTAACATCCATCAGGGGAGGACTCGAAATATATGCCGACTCAGTCCTGACAAGTCTGGCCGGGTTGAATAATCTGGATGTCATCGGTGGAGACGTTTACATTGGGTCAACTTACTCGGGATACAATTTCTCACTGGCCAGCCTGGCAGGGCTGGAAAATTTGCATTTGATCGGGGGAAATCTTACGATTCTTGAAAATCCTGCACTGATCAGCCTGGCCGGGCTCGAGGGTTTGACTTCCCTGTCAGGCTCCATTGAAATCTCCGGAAACGATTCATTGACAAGTATAACAGGATTAAACAATTTGATTTTTGTCGGGGGAAACCTTGCCATTGGAGGACAATGGTATTCAAATGGCAATCCCTCCCTGGCCAGTTTGACCGGGCTGGGAAACCTGACCACCATCACAGGGGATTTGTCAATTAATTCAAACAATGCCCTCACCAGTTTGACGGGACTGGAAAATCTGACTACTGTCGCAGGTAACCTGACAATTTATTCAAATAATGCCATGGTAAATCTGACAGGGCCTGAAAATCTGACTTCCATCGGAGGAGGCATGGACATCACTGACAACGATGCCCTGGCCAGTCTGGCCGGGCTGGAGAATTTGAATTCAATATGGGGAAACATTCACATTTCAGGCAACCCTGCCCTTTATAGTTTGACAGGCCTGGAAAATTTGAATGTTATCGGAGAAAGTATTGATATTTCTGACAACGATTCATTGCACAGTTTAACAGGACTTGGGAGCCTGAATTCTATTGGCGGAAACCTGCAGATAGGATTTTCCGATTATTCAGGTAACCTTCATGGTAATCCATCCCTGGCCAATTTAATGGGCCTGGGAAATTTAATTGTTGTAGGGGGGACGGTTGAAATTTCCAATAATAACAGCCTTACCAGTCTGTCGGGTCTTGACAATATTCTGACGATCGGGCAGGGATTTTTCATTTCAAACAATGATGCGCTGGCCAGCCTGGCAGGTCCGGAAGAACTGACTTCCATCGGGGGAAATCTTGAAATTATTGGCAATGACGCCCTGACCGGTTTAGCTGGTTTGAGTTCGCTGACATCACTTTCCGGCAGCCTTACCGTTGCTAAAAATCACATCCTTCCTGACCTTTCGGGGCTTTATAACCTGGCTGAAGTGGAGGGCGACATTTATATCGGCATTTATGGCGGTGGAGGAGGAAACCCCGGCCTGACAAGCCTGCATGGCCTGGAAGGATTACATACGATCGGAGGAGGATTGAACATTTATTTGAATTTCTCCCTGGCCGATCTGTCTGCTTTGAATGGATTGACTTCGATCGGAGGAAAACTTCTGCTGTTCGGCAACATTGCATTGCCTGGCCTGACCGGTCTGGAGAACCTGGTTTCGATCGGAGGAGACCTTAGCATGAAATATGACAATGGCCTGCACAGCCTTGAGGCGCTTTATGGTTTGAATTCCATCGGGGGATCCCTTGAAATCAGTTATAACGACAGCCTCACCAGCCTCGGTGGGTTGGATAATATTTCTGCAGGCTCCGTCGCGAATTTGATTATCTATGGCAATAATGCCTTGTCAACATGCCACGTGCAGAGCGTGTGCGATTACCTCGCCGCACAAAATGGAATCATTGCAATTTCTGATAATGCAACAGGGTGTAACAGTCAGCAAGAGGTGCAGGAGGCATGTGACGCGGTGACCGTTCCTGAAGCCGGCAGTCGGCAGATGGCAGTCAGCAGTTATCCGAATCCGTTCAGTTCACGCGTTGCTATTGAATATGAACTTAAGGAAGATGGAGTTGTCACCCTGACGATATTCAATAATATCGGAATGGTGGTGGAAATTCTGGTTAACGGGCAACAATCCGCAGGAAAACAAAGCGTGCAGTGGAATTCGGAAGGTATGCCCGGAGGGATTTATTTTTATCGGCTTGTGACGGGAAAAAAATCAGAGAGCGGGAAAATGATGAAAAATTAGTCTGCAGCCGCCAGCCGGCAGTCAATGAAACCGACTGCCAACTGCGAACTGCCGACTGTGAACTTTTAATAGCAAACAGCCATGCCGAAAACTGTCAACAGAGTAGGCAAAATCAATAACCCAATAACATGAAAAAAAATGTACTCATTTCAGCAATCCTGCTCTGCCTTGCATTGACTTCGCATGGACAGTGGACGTATACCAATTTATCCGAGGCTAAAAGAGTGATGGGTTCAGCCGCCCTTGGGAACAAAGCCTGGTTTGCAGGAGGGAATAATGGAACTAATTCTTTGGCAACTGTAGAGGTTTATGACGTTTCAACAGGGGAATGGGAATACCCTGGTGATCTGTCCGTAGCCCGGGAGGTAATTTCTGGTGCAGCTTGTGGCAGCAAGGTCTTTTTTGCAGGCGGTTTTGATTGGTCCGTATCCTATGCCACGGTGGATATCTTTGATACTGTTACCCAACAATGGACAGTCGAACAGCTTTCGGTTCCCAGGTTTTCGATGGCTGCAGTAACCTATGGCACCAAAGTTCTGTTTGCGGGAGGTTTTCAATATCCCAGCCAGGTTTACAAAAATGTTGTGGATATTTACGATATTCAGTCTGGTGACTGGACAACTACAGCTCTTTCACTTGCAAGGGAAGGGATGGCATCTGCAGTGGTTGGTAATCTTGCCCTTTTTGCCGGGGGGAAATATGGTTCAAATTCGACCACCAACAGGGTTGATATATATAATTTTTCCACGAACACCTGGAGTACAGCGACACTTTCGCTGGCCAGGGGCTTTGCAAGCG
>CAISJJ010000115.1 GCA_903885595.1 uncultured Bacteroidales bacterium | reverse complement strand
TATCCATGTTTGTGTTCTAAAAACACACTTATATTATCCGATAATTACTTCCCGGTCGTTTATTGTGCCTCTGAAGCTATCTATTCTTTAACACAGCGAAGGTTAAAGCCGGCCGACTTGTAGGTGTTAGTCACGAAGCATAGGCCACTTTCAAAGTACAGGTTCCACCCGTAATCGGAACCGGCCTGCGTACCGCTCCAGTAGGCTGCGTAAGAACCGCGATGGCTCAGCGAACCATCGGTATAGAAAAGGTAACCTGCAGCATGGAGTTTCAAACCGGAGCCCCATGGTCCGTTCCAGTTTGCCCAGTTTCCACTTGCGTCAACATTAGTCCATTCTGTTTGGGTTGGAATACGCCAGTCACTGCCTAGTTCAATGGTACACGGATCGTTGGCTGGTATCCAATCCGAATTTTCACTTATTGGGTTTATCCAGACAGTAATAGGAGTTCTTGTCGTACCGTCATGTTTAAATCCCTGCATACGGTTGAACTGCCAATACCAACCTGCGGATGGTTCAGTAGCATCATCAACTTCGGTTGCCTGGTTGTCGGAACCTAAGTTTCTGGTAATCCAGCATTTTGATGGTTCACCAGGGATATTGTTAACAGTGCCGTAAGTAACTGTTTTATCAATAGGTGCAACTACTCCCGTGACATGGTTAACTGTTATGGGAGAACCACAGGTAAAAGGAATACTAACATCCCAAAGGCAACGCACAGAAACCCCGTCATTCTTGTCATTGTAGTATCTGAACACACCGCTGTAACTGTAGTACAGGAACCAGTACCAGGCATCGTTTGTATTGTAATTAGATGAACTCCAATAGTCGCCGTAGTGGCCAATGCCGAAGAATGGACAATTATTTTCAAGGGCGCCTGCCGGAACGGCTGTAAACCCACTTTCGTTGGTGGCCCCGGTATTTGGATCATACCATAAACCTGTACCAGCCTCAATGGTGCCTGTAGATTTCATTTTTCCGCCGGCTACAATTTCTCCCCCAAGAAAGGTTGTAACTGTAGTCCACTCAGCATCTGTCGGAATATGCCAGCCCGAGGGGCATATTCCCTTTACTCCCATGGTGGTTGCATATTGCATCATCTCATTCCACTGGTATAATCCTCCGTAAATATTGCAATTGGTTACAGAATCGTTATAACAATATTTTTCGATGATGCTGTTATTGGTTTGCTCCTGAGTGCCATTAATAAGAACTCCGACGTTCAGGTTTTCTGCCATCCATGTCTGGGCGCCAATGGTAACGGTTGCATAGTTGTTATTATCAGCATCGGTGCAGGCTACAAAATTGGCTGTAACCGTTTGGCTTTGCGTGGGGACCAAAGGAATTACCGTGGAGTATATGTCTGAAAAGCATGTAAATAAAAGTTGGTTGCCATCATTATATTGCATCAGCACTTCCGATTTGCTGCTCTTTAAAGAGTTTTGCGATGATGCTTTTACAGAACCGGACAAATAGCTGATTATTCCGTCACCCCGACCAACACCAATGCATACCAGTTTGCCTGTATAACAATAGCCTGTTGATCTTATACTTAAGGTGTAAGCCCCGCTGCCAATTCCGCTGAGAGCAAATGTATGGCTACCGGATGATAACGTGCATTGTATCCGACCCGTCAGTTTCCCTGTAATGTCACGTAACTCAATCACGGCTATCCCTGAAGAAGTAGCCTCAAATTCAACGAAACTGCGTTCATTCATGGGGTTGGGATAAATACGCAGACCCGGATTGTACTGTGCAAAGGCCTGATCAATTCCAACCTCTCCCATCAGATGTAAAACATCTGTTCCGTTCAGGGTTAAGCTTGTGTTTTGGGTGAGGTTTTTAACCTGAACCGAATCAACAGTAGTACTTCCACCTGTACCTGCAAAACTTATAAGATAGTCCTGCGCCTGAAGTTTCAGAAATACAAGGACTAAAAAAATGGTTATTGTAGATTTTTTCACAGCGTCATTTTTGTAATTACATCTAAGCTATAAAGATATAACGAAAACCTGAGTAATCTCTCCTGAGGTGTAATTATTTTTATTACCCCCCCCCCCATCAGAATCATATCATCAACCGTCAGCAAAAAAATTTCTGATAAAAAATTTTCGATCGGTCATATTCTCCCGGAGTCAAAAATACTGCGCCATACCCGTGTAGCACTATTCATGTTTCAGCGTTGACTGACCACCTATCTAACACCCCCTCGGCCTTAGGGAACTCGGGGAAGTCCCCCCGCCTCACGTTGCAGCTATTTTCCGCAACCTTGCCATTTTATGACCATTTTAAACCCCAACTAAACCCTGCAGGACAAGATGTTCTGCAGAAAATAAGTATTCATCTAAATTCTCGTATTATGGTCACAATCACTGATTATTCCAAGAGGCAAAGCCTTGATGGAAAAGAGTTCTTCACCCTTAACCTTATGGGAGGAGTTGAACTGGTACAATCAAAAACAACAGGCAGCTTTTACGCTACAGCCTGGAATGCAAGCATCACGACAACCTTCAATGAAGATGTTTGCCGATCCCTTGTAGGCAAGACTCTCCCAGGCGAAATTCAGCGTGTGGAGGTGGCTCCTTATCACTACAACATTAAAGAAACCGGTGAGGTGATAACCCTGCATCACAAGTATCGGTTCAACGCAAGTCCAAACAGCCCTTCGATGGAACAGGCTGTGTTCGAACCAGAGATGGCTACATCGCAGGTCTGAGCAGTGATGATCAACTCGTGTCAAGGGCTTCCAGCAATGGGGCCCTTTTTAGTAACTTCTAAACTATATATTGAATGGAAACACTGACAAGAATATCAATTGATGAATTTAAAGATGTCCTGGCAGGATTTATCGGGACTGAGAATTACTACCTGCATCGTCTTCCCGGTGGATTGACCATGAAGCTTACTGATGGCTGCAAGTTTGTTAAAGAATATGGCAACGCATATTGGTTATTCGATATAATCCTTTCATGGCAGATGAAACTACAGAATCAATCATTCCAGGTTTGGAAACTCATTAAACAAGGTGATGGCTCCTGGTTCATTCAATGCACCGATGGGAATGACCAAGTTGTAGCTGCACAGGAGATAACTTACTCTATTTTCCCCCAGGATCGGTTGGAACTATGGCTTGTTGACGGTGTCTGCATGCTGCCATCAGAATATTGACATGGCTGATGAAAAGAAGATCATTACTGATCTGAACCGCTACTGCAGCCCGAAGTCATTGCTTATCATCAGGAAACACGGTCATCTTGAAAGGTTGTACTGCCCTTTTAACGTGAAGGCAAAAAGAACATTCCATAGCTTGCAAGCAGATCAGATATGCCAGGTGTCATCGGTGCTGATCTCAAATGACCTGATGCTGCTATACGTTATTGCAGAAACAGCTTACCCGTAATTCTACTCCGTCATCCTGTGATCGCCAGGTGCAATAGCCTGGCTGGTTAAAAAAGCTATATGTGTATAACGAAAATTAACTAAATTTTTATTGCTATAGAGATGCAAAAATCAATCGAATGTACCAATTTGAATTTACCCAGTGAGCAACCCATCAGTACTCGCCGTCAAAGCAACTATGTCCGCTTTACCGATGCCGACATCGAAGAGCTGGTCCGATTTGGTTATGACCTGGGATATCTGCTGGAGGCGGAATTGATGGATACCGATCAAGAGCATCCCATCAGGTTTAAAGTCATATCCAGGGCAAATCCTGCTGCTTATGGCTGGATATCCAAAGTGATTGAATACAAGGATGACAAGTGGCAGGAAGGTTTTCTCTACGGCTTCTACCGCAAGGGAATGTTCTTCAACAAGTATCCCATCAGTTTCAGCATAAACTCACACCAGGTGCGTGGAATCATGAAACGCAAGGTCACTCAGAATCCACGTCTGGAAACCTATTTCAGAACCATCTTCGGCATCCTTGACCTGGAACCGCAGATTAATCCTCTCAACTTCATCTTTTCGTGGCTCAGCGCCTGTATATTCTCTAAAACCATAACGATATGAAAGATCAGATTAACCAGAATGTTATATCACACGAACCCACTGCCAATAGCCATCCTACCCGGGAAAGTAACGATGGTATCCTGGAGCAGTTGTACCAGCAGGAGTTCAACAGGATGTTGTTTGACATGTATGTCCATGACCGGATAGCGCATGACTTACAGCGGATGATGGAGGATAACTATGTACCGGAGTTGGAACCTAAAAAATGAACCATGACTTACAGCAACAATATCCCGATGCAACAGTGGTGCGAAGATGATCGGCCTGACACCAAGATTCTGCTTAAAGGCAAGGCAGCGGTATCAGATTCTGAACTGCTGTCCATTATCATCGGTAATGATGGTTCACGCAACAGGTCAAGTTTGGATGCAGCCCGATTAATTCTTAACCAGAGCAGTGACAACTTGGGAGAGATAGCCAAATTGTCCGTAGCTGAACTTGTTAAGACGAGTATCACTATGGCACAAGCAACCAGGATAATCACAACCTTTGAGATTGGTCGGAGACGCATGGCATCTGAAATCGTTTCCAAAGAGAAGATATCCTCTTCAAGAAATGCGTACGAAATCTTCCGCTCCGTGCTGACTGACAAGCCTTTTGAGGAGTTCTGGATTATCCTGCTGAACAGGGCCAACAAAGTGCATCAGAAAGTGCAGATCAGCGAGGGTGGTATTTCAGGCACGGTGGTCGATCCGAAAAAGGTTTTCAAGATTGTATTGGATAACCTTGCATCAGGAATTATCCTGGGTCATAATCATCCGTCAGGAGTAGTAACACCAAGTGAAGCCGACTGCAGGATCACCAAAAAGCTTGTCAATGCAGGAGTGCTATTGGAAATAACGGTTCTGGATCATATTATCCTGGCAAATGATCAATTTTATTCTTTCGCCGATGATGGCGCGCTGTAATTTTTTTTCCGAAAATTGTTAAAAAGCCCTGACAGCACGCACATAGAGTGTGTTGCGCTTACTGTTATCGTACTGGCTGCCATCGTAGAAGGCCTGGTTCCACGCGTGGTTAGCATCGTCATTGGAGGAACTCCAATAGCCGTCTTCAGCAAAACCGCCGACCACATTCTTTTGCAGGTACAACTGATTCAGTGCGTCTTTCGATGGCAAAAACCAATCGCTGTATCCGTTTAAAACAAGATCATCACAAACACGGGCTGCGATGCCTATTTCGCTGCATCCGTTTACAATAGCAGTTGTATTGGCCTGTCCAGTGCCAATATCGGTGGATGTGCCAATAAATGTCCCGTAACATCCCCATGGTGACGGACTTTGGTCGCTGGCGGCCGCAATAAGCCCATGCTGCCCAGTGCCATCAATGTAAAAAATAATGCCTCCAGCATAATTATCCCCCACATGGAAACCGTCAGTCCTTTGCCAGCCGTTACCATCAAAAAACATCATACGGTGAATTGTTGTATTATATACTGTCAGACCCTCTGCTGGAGTGGCGATAGCATTTATTTGAGTTGTTGTCATCCGGGGTGGAAGAAAACCTTTGTTGGTGGAGGATACATCGAGCATTGCCGAGGGACCAGGTGCACTGTTATCAGTATTGATCCCCACCTGTGAAAAAACACTGATTCCTGAAAGCAGGATCAGGGTTAAAAAAGTAACGACATTTTTCATTGGATAAAATTTAATAATGAATAATATGTATTTCATTCAAAAGAATGAATAAAACTACAACATTAATACTTTAAAAATCAAACAATATGATAACAGAAACTGAAAAAATGCCCTTCAATTGGCAAAGCGGGTGTTTGAGCATTTCACTCATGATTCACTGGCCTTAGCGAGGGAAATACTTGCAATGGAAAATAAAATGGGAGAAGCACCCATAAACGGAGAACAAAATTCCATCCTTGAAGTAACGAAACCGGATGTGAACGATTTCCCTGACACCGATCTCATCGGACTTAATGATCCTGCACAGCCAGTAAAACATCTCAGTGATGAACTGGTATGCCAAACAAAGGATGACTTTCCCTTTTAACCCTCTAAAAACTAACAACAATGGCACAAGGAATAATCAAGTCAGTCACACCACAGATGTTTAATGGTGTTCACCAGACATGGCCGAACAAATACACAGGCAAAAACAACTACGGATTCTATATCACCTTTGAGGATGGTACGTCAGGAAGTTGTGGCTCAGAGAAGAATATTTACCCGCTAAACGTGGGAACTGAGGTCACATATGAGCTGTCAGTATACCCCAACGGCTCAAACCACATCACCAAAGTCAAAAAGCTGGAACCAATGGAAGGAAATCCCGCTGGTGGCAATGGCAATGGAAAGAGTTACAATGATCCCGGCACGGTAAAAAGGATCGCATTCTCGATGTGTCAGGCGATTGCCAGACTTCATTTTTATAATGCGGGGATTCAACCCAAAACAATCGAAGATGTCAATAAACTGGCTGGAATGTATCACCTGTGGGTAACTGAAGGAGTTCAGGACACTGATCCTCATTTTAGGGACATTATTTCCAGACGTTATTATGCGCTGCAACTGGCTGTTGAATGTATCCCGTTTTCAGCACTGGGGATTACCAAAAAAGAGCAGGTGATACAGTCAGCTGAAACCTTCCTGAAGCCATTAAAGGATATTGGCCATGCTGCCCAGGTATGAACCCAGGCATAATAGCCCTTTCCATGAATATGTAAGCCTGTTTGATAGAATCACCGCTATTCCTGTGTCAAAGGTAAATTTGGAAGAGAAATTCAGTAACGATAAAACCTCTTCCAAGATCGACCTTTCTCCGGTAACTGGAAAGATAACCAGTCTCAGGATTTCAAAATCCCTGATCCGACAGCTGATTTACAAGGGAGAACCATATCCGGTATGCCCATACAAAGTTTATCATTCACTGCTGCTCCGTGATGTTGTTACATCTCCATCTGATTCAATGCTGAAAGGCCTGTATTTTGAAAGCAAATGCCTTGGATTTTCATCCGATGGAAATTCTACGATTGATCTCCCAAGGCATAAGAAAACTGGGGCAAAGCTCGCAGATCACGAGCGAATTGATCAGGCTGTTGAGCGGTTCTTTCAGGTAAAGCAGGATTATGGGTTGGTTATTGATAAAAGCAAGACAC
>CAISJJ010000114.1 GCA_903885595.1 uncultured Bacteroidales bacterium | reverse complement strand
TGCCAGTGAAAAATGAATAAAGAAAAATGAATAGTATGTTAAAATTCAAACAGTCTCTTAAAGTTTGACTCTTTCCGGAATAAATTTCCTTACATCTCCCCCATTCCTGATAATATCCCTGACGATGGAAGAGCTCAGCGAGGCGTATTCGGGTTCGCACAGCAGAAAAACCGTTTCAATACCGGGAACCATCAGTTTGTTCATCTGGCCGATGCCGCGTTCAAATTCGAAATCGGCGGCCGTTCGCAACCCGCGAAGGATGAAGGGTATGTTGTGCTTTTGACAGAAATCGACCGTCAATCCCGTATAGGAGGTAATTTCGATTTTCGGCTCTCCTTCGAAAATATCCCGGAGCCAACCCAGGCGCTGTTCCAGCGGGAAAAAGGATTTTTTCTCTCCATTCTCACCAATGGCAACGATTATCTTGTCGAACAGCGGCAAAGCCCTTCTGATGACAGATTCATGACCGCGGGTGATGGGATCAAATGAGCCGGGGAAAACTGATATTCGTTCCATGGGATATTAATAAGCGTTGTAAAGGTAGTAAAAAGGAAAGCGTCACGGGTTTTCAGAAAACACTTTTGTATAATCAGTACTTACATTCATTGATTGAGATCCATTCCAGCCTACCAATGTCTTATAAATGAACCGTTTCAGCCTTCTAATGTCTTATAATTGCCCCCTCCCAGCCTCCCCTTGAAAGGGAGGAGAAGGTATCCTGCTATTTTACTGGTCCGAATGTGCTCAATCAATTATTATAAATCCAACCGTTTAAAAAATATTTTTAGACAATATTAGCGGAATAATCAAATAGGGGTTTGCAAGTTTCGACAGCAACATTGAACATGAACAGATATGGAGCTGTTAGGGTAAATAAATTTATTGAAATCTTGCTCTTTGTTAACAAATATGTTAACTTTGTGCCATGAAGCGAAAGATTCAATTTTATAGACACTACTTTCTGATTTTTATTTCAGTTTGGTAGATAAAGATCAGGAGAATGTCGAATATGTGTTTGACATTGTGAGGCACCTTCAACTGATACCAAAGAAATTCCTCAAATATATTGAAGGAACGGATGGACTATTTGAAATTCGTGTTTCCTCCGGTCAAAATGAATTCCGAATATTTTGTTTTTTTGATTCAGGAATGCTAGTCATATTATTGGATAGCTTCAAAAAGAAGACCCAAAAGACGCAAAGAGAGGAAATTGATCGAGCGCTTAAACTAATGAAAGATTATTATATAGAGAAAATGAAATAATGGAGGCAAAAATGAAAACAATAAAGGATGCTAAAACCTTTGATGAATTATTGGATATCAAATATGGCAAGGTTGGAACTGCAAATAGAGATGAATTTGATAACAAGTCCAAAGCATTTATGATCGGAGAATTAATTAAAGAAGCAAGATTGAATGCCAAAATAACCCAAGAAGATCTGGCTTTAAAAACTGGGACCAAAAAGAGTTATATCTCAAGAGTTGAGAACGGTAAGATTGATATTCAATTATCTACACTTTACAGAATTTTAGAGGACGGATTAGGTCGTCATATAAATCTAACATTGGTGTAGTAAAAATTGTCGAGTAGGCAAGGGGGAATCTCACCCCCAAGCCTCTCACAGAGTTTTGCACCCACTTTCAAAGAACTTTCTTTTCAAAGTACCCTGTGGAAGCCAAGGACACACTACTTGCCCTAATAAGCCGTCAGCCGGGCAATGCGGACGGTTTCCGGAGGCTGGCATTCTCCAAACCTACAAAATAAGGAGGCAAGTAAAAGAAACAAGAAGCCCCCCCCCACTGCGGCTGCCGGCGCGGCGTTCTATTTAAATATGACAAAAGTTGGATTTAACCATAAAGGCATTATGTTTTAACTTTTACCGTCAACTGAACTCAAACAGCCCCATGATTAGTTCTTTGAAACATAAGGAATGGCAAGTGTATGGAGCAGAACCTCAATCAGTCCATCGGTCATTTCGCCAACGGTGGGCAGTTTTAAATGGCTGATGGCGCTATTTTCGATGGGAATGCCCCCCGGATGTTCCTGAAATGTCGCCATAGCCACCATCCTGAGGTTTCGGTACAGGATGGTCAGGTTACTGAATACGACCTGGGCACATGGCCATACAGCTGCATAAATTTTATCCTCAACCGGCCCCGGGAGTCGCATTATTTGGTCATCCAAGCCTGTATTTGCATCCTCAGCCATAATATCCATGTCATCAGTTTCCCATATTTCATCATCACTCAAATCCATCTGCTCTGCATCATCATCATCATCATCATCATCATCATCGATCAGCTCGCTCCACATAACTTCCCTGAACATACAGCATGTATTAAATTCAGATGTTCCATAATCATTTGCCTGGAATGGCATGAAATAAAAGAGGGCATCTGACGGCGGAAGATATTCGTATAAAAGATCAAGGAGGTCAGGATGCTGCTTCTCATCAAGCATATCCATCATTTCGATCAAATCGTAAAACAAAGCGCTGCACACCAGTCCCATTTTTTCATTGTATTCTCCCAGATCGAGCGATCCCACCAGGGGGGCATGGGTGAGATCGGCAATAATCAAAGGCAATCGCTCATCGGGATGCCTGATCAGTTGCCTGTCATGCCGTGTTTTTGTCCCTAAACCGTTCAGGTAAAATAAATTGATTTTCTGGCATCGCCCCAAGTGGCGTAAATCGCCCTTGATTTTAGGCAGATCATCTTCTTCCCTGTTTACCGGTTCGATCCTGTCGATCCCGATGTTACAGTAAATTTCCGGTTTATCAGCGATTACTGTACGAACCGGAGTTTCCATTGGCATGGTCAGGTTTTTCATTTGCTTGAGTTTTTTGTTACTAATAAGACAGGTTATTCTGATAAATGGAAAAACCTGTCTTGTTTTTTTTCATTATTTATTGAGCGCAGTTTTACTAGTGAGGTTAACATTTGGAGCAGAGACTTTTTTCCATACGCTCCGTATGAGCGAAATATGGGTAGAACGATGAGGTTCAGGAGCATTGCGCACCGTAGGTGCGAAATTATTTCCCGGAGAATCAAATCCAAAATGCATTGCGCGCCTACGGAGCGCTCAGCTCGTGGTGGGGCTATACGGGCTACCAGAATTTGGCTCCTACGGAGCCGGAAAGGATTATTGAAAGCTATACCCTCAAACATGAAGGATCTTGATAAATTGAATTCTTCTGGTATAATTGTGCTTATTCGAATTTCACTATTACAGGCACCAAGAAAAGTGAAAAAGCATCTTAGCATGCTGATAAACCCCGGCCAGGGAGTAATGTTATGTGGTTTGTTATGGTGTAATCTCCCTCCTCAACTTCAATAATGCCGGGTGAAAAAATGTTGAAAGAATGGTTTTGCTGAAAAACGAGCATATTTTGATCAATTCCTGCACTTTTTAGCTTTGACTTTGCCTTGCCAATCTTAAGCCTTAATTGGGGGAATGATTGCCAATGTTTGACTATTGTTTGAAAATCGTTGATTTTGAAACACTTGCTTCCCTTCTCAGCATTTACATTTCATGACACAGGCATTTACTCGGCTGAGATTATTTTAATCAAAGGAATTTCCATTTCAATAAGACTCGTGTGAGCTATTTCACTCAAATCTGATGCTGAGATGGGTAATTGTTTGTGATCCAGCGTGATAACAGGATTAGCAGACTTGGAAAAACCTTAACAAAAATTTTTCAATGAAATTTAATTAACAGTAAAATAATTCATTGCAAATATTTTGTCAGGTAAATGAAATAATTTGTCGGGAATTGGTTATAGATCCTGAACTTTACATCAGGAATCAGAATATTGAGTCCACTCCGAAAAGACAATTTAACGGAAAACCGGACACTGAGCGAAGTCGAAGTGTCCTTATTGACAG
>CAISJJ010000113.1 GCA_903885595.1 uncultured Bacteroidales bacterium | reverse complement strand
TCAATCATGCGCGGGAGGAGAATCACAATGAAATTTAAAAAGACACAGATTGCGGCAATTTTGGCAGTTATGTTTGTATTGGTTGGGGGTGTGTATGCTGCGGACTTGACCGTTCCGCATACCTTTTCTCCGGGCACTCCTGCTAAATCGTCGGAAGTAAATGAGAATTTTGCAGCGATTTATAGCGAATTGAATGCCTTGAGAAAACAAATAGGCCCAACTCCAGCCGGCATGTCATGCGCAACGATCTATGCCCAATCGAGTGGGCTTCCGAGCGGGATATACTTGATCCAGCCTGCTGGCATTCCTCAATCCTTCCAGGTTTACTGTGACATGGAGACCGACGGCGGCGGTTGGACGCTCGTCGCACGTATGCTCGGAGGCAGCCGGGACCACGTCAACGTCAATGCCATTGGGACGCTTACAGCGCAGCACCAGAGCATGGTGGCGAAGCTGGCCGACGCGACGATAAATGCCATCAGCCACAGTTATTATCGCATGACGTGCAACGGGCTGACCGATTTCCTCAAGTACAACAACGGTTGGTCATCCATAGCAAGCAACAACACCTCCTACTGGACAGGCAACTACAAGGCAGGTGACTGGGCGCAGGCCTTGGCTGGCAAATGGCTCTACAACGCTTACAGCTCGGACAGTGATGCGGGCGGCGGGAGCTGGCCCGACTACGACGCGATCCAGTACAACGCAGATGGACAGAACGGCTGCTACCAGGACGGCTACAGCCGCGATGGTGTACTCTGGATCAAGTAGCGACATCACCGCTCGGTGTTTAGGGGAGCAACTGTTTTGATGTTTGGTTTGAAATTTGGGTTGCATCAGTATCGAACCTTGGCCTAACAATACGTTCCAGCGGAGCGCGGAGGACAGGCTTTGTTAAATTCAATGTTCGTAGCCACCGCGCCCGCTGAACGCGGTGTTAGGTTGCTCAATCGGGCGTAGGGGGAGAGTTATGAAAACGAGAGTGTTTACTGTTTGCGCTTTTATTTTTCTGTTTTGTGGCACTGTTAATGCTGGGATCAATGATGGATTGGTTGCTTATTATCCGTTCAATGGAAATGCCAATGATGAGAGTGGGAATGGGAATAATGGAGTAGTACACGGAGCGACATTAACGAGTGATAGGTTTGGAAATGCCAATAATGCGTATAGCTTTAATGGTATTGACCATTATGTTGTCACAAATCAGATACGAAGCTCTTTTTCTGATGAGTCATTAACTATTTCTGTATGGTTCAAAGTAGATATTAGTGGTATTATTGTTACTGAAACTGAAAATGCTACAGGATGTTATGGTGCTTGGTGTTCAGATATAATTCGTGTTTTAGATTCTGGGATGGTTACCATCCATGTAGAACCTTTACAACATGTGAATATAGGAGTAGTTACTTTTGGTGTGTGGCATAACGTGGTGATAAGATACAATGGAAATACAGCTAAACTGGATGGTTTCATTGATGGCATGTTATCAACAAACGACGCGATTGGTAATAGAAATTCGCCAGTTGCATTAGGCAGAGATTTATATTATTTGTTTGGGGATCTTAATTCAGGTTGGGGGTATGGCCACTTTGGGGGTAGTATCGATGATATTCGTATTTACAATCGGGCCCTCTCTGCATCAGAAGTTCAACAGATTTATCAAGGAAGTACATGTTCAATTGGAGTAGTAAGGTTTACCGCTGGAACACCTGCTAAAGCTGCTGATGTTAATGCAAACTTTGATGCACTGAACTGCCAAATTCAGGCATTGAAGGCAATTGTCTGCAAGAATGAGCCAACAGCAAGTGTATGCCAGTAAAAGACAAACCGTTACAGTGTTCCTAACCATCTGTTGCACCTGACTTCGCAGGTGAACATTGTGTTAGGCGCGTTCAATCATGCGCGGGAGGAGAATCAAAATGAAATTTAAGGAAACAAAGATTGCGGCAATTTTGACAGTTGTGTTTGTATTGGTTGGGAGTGTGTACGCTGCGGACTTGACTGTTCCGCATACCTTTTATCCGGGCACGGCTGCTAAATCGTCGGAAGTAAATGCAAATTTTACCGCTCTAAAGACGGCGATAGATGCGCTCGAAGCAGAAGTGAGGGGTATCTCACCTGGCGAGGTCATTCAGACGGTGGTCCAAACATCGACCACAACCGCGACCAAGAACGTCACTTCTTTTGATGAGGTGCACTCCGACTATCGGATCAGCATTACGCCCAAGCGCGACAAGAGCATCTTCCTGGTCGAATTCAATTTTTCGATCAGCACACCGATGGCTAACAATACAATCTTTCATATGCAGCTGGTTAGGGACCCCAGTAACTCGAATACCCTCATCGGCACCGGGAGTGCAAATGGCTCGCGACAACAGACGAGCTTCGTCAGCCGACCGAGCAACGGTTACGATGTCAACGACATGCAGAACGTCTATATGGTTGGCAAGGACAGCGGGTTGTCGATTAACTCCACCTATACATACGGGTTTAGGTATCGAAGGGAGGAAGGCGGTAGCGGCACCTGCTACTTCAACTACAGCTATGGTGACTCTGCGGTCTACGGTTTTAGCGGCATGACGACAATGAGAGTAACCGAAATCGCACAGTAGCGTGTGGGTAGCACCAGACTGCCATTTTAACATATCATTTCTAAAGTAAAAACCGCCTAACAATCGAGACGGCGGGGAGCAGCGTTGCGCTATTCGCGTCGTTGTTCAGTGCCGCCGCTGCTTATCCTTGACGAAAGGCTTGATCAATCGGAGGAGGAGAGTTATTAAAATGAAGAAAATATTTTTAATTCTGATGATTTTGTTTTGTTCCTGTATCGTATGGGCAAGCAGCAGCAATTGGGATAGCTTAATATGGGATCAAGATGTTTGGTATGCTGGAGATGGAACAACTTCTCTTGCTGTAACGCCTTCAAGCCAAAATGTGATTGCTACATCCGGTGCAACAACTTTCAGTGTTTCAAATACGGGCGGTGGAACTATGCCCTGGACAGCAGCAGTAATATCCGGTGGCACTTGGCTTTCTATCACATCGGGTGCCAGCGGAACCAATTCCGGAACCATCAACTGCAGTTTCTCCGCCAATACAGGCACCTCAGTCCGAACTGCTACCATCCGGGTAACGGCAACCGGTGCAGCCGGCAGTCCTAAAGATGTGACGGTAACGCAGGCACCAACAGCAACGCCAACACAACCTGTTCTATCCGTGTCTCCTGTCAGCCGGGATGTAGCTAAAAATGCTGGAACAACAACATTCAGCGTTTCAAACACCGGGGCCGGAACCATGTCCTGGACAACCTCAGTAACATCGGGTGGCAGTTGGCTTTCGATAACATTGGGTGCCACCGGAACCAATTCCGGGACCATCAATTGCAGCTTCTCCGCCAACACTGGCGCATCATCCCGAACTGCCACCATCCGGGTGACAGCAACCGATGCAGCCGGCAGTCCTCAATATGTAACGGTGACGCAGGCTGGACTGGAAAGCTTGACAATATCGGGCAGTGTGAAAACATCCTCCGGCAGTATCGGTGTTTCCGGAGTAACGATTACCTTCAGCAACGGCGGAGGAACGGCAACAACAGATGCCATTGGTGATTACAGCGTAACCGTATCCCATAACTATAGTGGTACGGCAACGCCATCCAAAACCGGATACACCTTCATACCGGCTTCCAAGACTTACTCCAACGTAACCGCCAGCAAAACCGGCGAGAATTACACAACGGCCCCGCTTACAAATCCCACAATTGGCTCAAATTCAATTGATGCGATTGATGTGGTCAAGATTACAGATATGTCAGGCTTGCTTCCTGATGGTGGCAGGGCTGTCACTGTCATGGCATGGGACAAAGACGGAAAGCAGCTCACGGCAGCCGGGTATGCATCGCCGTTAACCATCATCAATCATGGAACAATCAGCATCATAGGTGCGGATCTCGAGGACAGATTCCCTGATGGCATTCCGGTAGCCTATACCTTTTCAGTCGAATCATCGAAAATGTTTATCACCAATGTCAATAACAGCATCGATAGCGCAGTTAAAGTGCCCATCATTTATTCAAACGGGCTAAGCAACTTCGCCTCGAACTCAATTGGGCCCAGAAATACCCTTAAAGTTACGGATATGTCCGGTACCATTGTTAGCGGCGGTATAGCGATTACAGTTACGGCCTGGGATGCAACCGGGAAAGCCATTCCGGAATCCACATCAGCAACACCATTGATACTTAACAGTCACGGCACAACCACCATTGCCGGGTCATCCCTTCCAGCCCGTTTTCCGTCTGGTACGCCAATGACTTATGAGTTTACCATCGCCTCACCAAAACTGGTCATTTCGAATGTAAAAAACAGCAGTGATGGAACGCTAAACATTCCAACTGTTTATATGGTTGGGGTGAGCAGTTTTATCTCAAACTCCATTGGGCCCAGAAATACTATCTATATTTCTGATTTTTCTGGTACATTGGATATAGGCGGAGCTGCGATAAGTGTCAGAGCATGGAATGCTGCCGGAACGGAAATTCCTGATTCAGAATCTGTCAGTTCTTATAAGATTTTCAATCATGAAACGGTAAAGATCACGGGTGCAGAGCTGACCAGTCGGTTCTCTTCCGGTTCGCCGATGACTTATGAGTTCACCGTCGATTCATCAAAGGTCGTGATAACCAATGTCAAGAGCAGCTCGGACGGTAGCATCAACATCCCAGCGGTTTACAACACCGGGATAACCAACTATACGACCAACTACGTCAGTGATCAGAATACCATCCAAATCACGGACATGTCCGGTGGCATCGCGACAGGCGGGGCCAGCATAACCGTTGTGGCTAGGGATGTGGACGGAAATACGATTGCCGAATCCGGAAGCGCCACTGCGCTAAAACTCAGTAATCACGGCACAACCACCATCGAAGGGGATGACCTGAAGAATCGTTTCCCTGGCGGTGTTCCTGTCACATATGAATTTTCCATTGGTTCATCAAGTGCGGTTGTCACCAATCTCACGAAAAGTATGGATGGAACGATCAATATCCCTACCGTGTTCACTCTTGGACCTTATGGTGGGATATAACTTAACTAAACTTAATGCCTAACAATACGTTCCAGCGGAGCGCGGAGGCCGGTCTTGCTTTAAACTCGAGATCGTGGCCGCGCCCGCTGAACGCGGTGTTAGGCTTGCTCAAGTGGGCGTAGGAGGGGGGTTATGAAGACAAAAGTGTTTGCAGTTTGTGCGGTTATTTTTCTGTTTTGTGGCATTGCCAGTGCTGATACTATTTACCTAACTGGAACGATAAGAGATTTCAATTCAACTCATCCTGACTTCGAAAAATATCTTTGCGGAGTAACTACTGGACTGGTAGATTCAAAAATAGGAATTGATAAAAAACCAGTATTTGGCCCAAACGGTTACCAATGTATTACCTCACCTAATACTTTTTCAGAATGGTATAATGACGTAAGTGGAGTAAATCTTTCTAAAGAGTTAACTATACAGCTGGATAATGGGCAACAACAGTCAGGTGGTATTTACACCTATTCTAACAATAGTTTTTTTCCAATAGATAGCCAACTATTTAGCAATGAGGGCCGTTCCCATAATTACCATTTTACATATGAGCTTCATACTACATTTACCTATAACGGCAGTGAAAGCTTCGCTTTCACCGGTGATGACGATCTTTGGATTTTTATTGATGGAAAGCTGGCTTTGGATTTAGGGGGTGTTCATGGGCCTGTGTCGAAAACAGTTAACATAGACTCTTTAAATATAACGAAGGGTAAGACGTACACATTAGATATTTTTTTTGCAGAAAGGCATACAACTGAGTCAAATTTTAAAATACAAACTTCATTAGTTCTATCCCAAGGCTCATGTTCAAATGAATTAGTAACATTCACCGCCGGGACACCTGCCAAAGCAACCGAAGTCAATGCGAATTTTGATAAGCTGAACTGTCAAATCCAAGCACTGAAGGCAATTGTCTGTCAGGATCATCCTACAGCAAGTATATGCCAGTAAAAGACGAACCGTTACGGTACTCCTAACCATCTGTTGCACCTGACTTCGCAGGTGAACATTGTGTTAGGCGTAGTGTGAAATAAGAGGAAAAAAGAATGCCTGAAATAGTTCGGTTCTACGGTATTATCATAAAAATGTTTTTTGGAGATCATCCGCCATCACATTTTCATGCCGTGTATGGAGAATATAATTCCCTGTTCAGTATTGATCCGCCTGAAATGATTGAAGGCGATTTACCCAAAAGAGCGGAGAAAATGGTACTGGAATGGGCAGCAGCCTACAAATCAGAGTTGTTGAACATGTGGAATACTCAGGAATTCCGAAAACTTCCCCCGCTTAAATAGGCAAATATGAAATATCCGTCAATTAAATCAGCAAAGGCTGTTAATGAACACATAATATTGGTTGAGTTCTCGAACAGTGAACGCAAAAAATATGATGTAACTCCGTTATTGAGTAAAAATATATTTGAACCGCTGAGAAATCCGATTTTTTTTAAAAATTTCAAGGTTGATATAGGGGGGTATGGGATAGTTTGGAATGAAGATATTGATATTAGCGAGTATGAACTTTGGATTCACGGGATTCCAAAGCCCTAACCATCTGTTGTACCCGACTTCGCAGGTGAATATTGTGTTAGGCGCTCCTCAGGCTGCACTTTACACATGGCAAAGGATGACGTAGTGAAGTTATCGGATGTACCCGAGGGGGACGGACTGTGCCTTTTCTCTGATTTGCAGGCGTTCCACCAGTCACCCAACTACCACTGCCTATCCTGTTTCAATTGTCCAATCCAAGAGCTCGTCTTGCAGTGATGCTTCGGGGATGGGACAGACGGTGATGGGAGAATCGTAAATCCTGTCGACAACTACAGATTTGGAACATTCATTAAAGCCGAAGTTGCCTAACAAGTCACTCAACCGGACGTG
>CAISJJ010000112.1 GCA_903885595.1 uncultured Bacteroidales bacterium | reverse complement strand
TTTCACCCTCTCCCGATTGCTTGTAATGGCTGCACAGTTTTACCAGTAAGGGCAGGTAGCCGGTATTCATCCGGGCCACCACTTCTGCCGAAAGATCAGCCGCAAAGTTCACCCTAAGGTAGTCGAGCAGGTAGTCGTTTTCGAAATGGCGGCGAATCTCCCCCAGGTTGTCAAACTCCTTTTCCTGATAACGCATGGCCAGCCCCGTAAGGTATAAATCTTTCTGAATATCCGAATCCAGATAATACCGCGTATCGAGGGTGAGGGCAAGATACACCGGGCGTTTTGCCTTGGCGATTACCTGCGCGAGGATTGCCCTGTTCAGGGCGGAGGTGGAATCCGGATTCTTTTCCTGTGCAGCATTGAAACTGATTTCCGGAATCTGCAACTCCGCGAAGACCTTTTTACGGTAATCCTCTTTGGTCAGCAGGGGAATATTGAGCACGGCCACGCCGGGTTTCAGCCCCATTGCATCCTGCAGCATCCATAAGGGGAAGGTGTCGTTGTCGCCGCCAGTGAGGATGATGGCGTTATCGTCGAGGGTTTGCAGCACGTTGTAGTTGTAGTTCAGGATCCCGGGAGCAACATCGTTGCTCAGGAACCATTGTCTGTTGTACTCCCTTCGCTTTTCACCGTTCCTTTTCACCTCGTACCAGAGTACCATTTCGTCGAGGATATCTGCCCGTCCGCCACCCAGTTCATAGGCCCTGAAAAGATCCTTTTCATAACCGGGATAATCGGGGGAGCTGTTGTACAGTTTTATATAAACCGATTCGAAGGTCCCCGGAATTGCATCCTGGGCCATGTTGACAATATCGGACAGGTTTTTAAAATATTCGCCCCGGGCCGATTCCCAACGGCTCCGGTCGGTGAGCCGGGCCATCCGGTTGGCAGTATAGTAATAGATCCATCCGGGACCGTTTTCCGGCTCCCTGTCAAGAACCGACTTCCAGGCCTTTGCCTGTGTCTGGTACCATTCGAAAGACTTCACCTCCTTTACAATGGAGTAAACCTTTTCGGGCTGCTGGGCCTGCAGGTTTAAGGAAACACAGATGGCCGCAATGAGCATAAGGGTTGATAAGCGTTGTTTTTTCATGATGTTCAGGATGTTTTTCGTGATGTGATTTAACAGCAATACACCCCAACCAGGAAAAGGTTCAAATTCAGGTTCCGTTTCTTGCTTTTATTTCCATCGGTAAAAGGCAATTGTAAATAAACCTGTTGACCGGTGTCTCAACCTTGTACAATTCACCAAGTTTAACCACTGTCCCGTTTTGATATTCAAGTTCCGATGGTTTCCCTTCCCGGATATCGCGGGTCAGCGATGATGTTGAATCATAGGGAAACGAATCAATGAATGCGACCGCTTTCGCCACAAAGTCCGGTTCGATCCTGATCCCGGCCTTCTGCGATAACCGGAATATCTCATCAAGCAAATCAATCATCAATTGCCTTGTTTCTTTGAGTTCCCTTAATTCCCCGTATGTTGTTCGTGTAATAGCCAGGAGCCCGCTGACACATATCGGAATGAATTTTTTCCATAAGTCAGCAGTGATATCATCTGAGATCCTTGATGCAATACCTGCATGATCGAATACAGCTTTTACCTTTTTGATCCGTTCTGTTTCAGC
>CAISJJ010000111.1 GCA_903885595.1 uncultured Bacteroidales bacterium | reverse complement strand
ATCAATCAATCAGTCAATCATTAAAAATTCTGTGAACAGTTCGTACAAATATCGATGGATTTTCTGTCATGTAAAATATTTCTTCTGAAATCCTGGAAGAAATGACCCCTCCAGATCTGGTTAAAATTTTGTTTGTTCATGTTGCCTGCCGCATATTTCGCATCCTTATCGAAGCAGCAAGGAACTACATTTCCATCCCATGTTATCACACAAGAGCTCCACATGCGGAAACAGGAATTCGGTTGCCGGTTTTTGATAATATAAATCGCAGAGGATTTCGGGAATTGGTCAGCATGGGAGGATTTGATTTGAGAATTTGGGAATTTGAAGATTGGAAAATGAGATGTTTTTTCTATTTTTAGATTTGACTTGCAATTTTGATTTTTGACTTTTGACTTTTGACTTTTGATTTTTGACTTTTGAGTTTCTTCCGACTTTACCGATATTCTTTTATATCTAATGAGCTTCGGATTTTCGGGCATCAGCGGGTTTCCCTTCGTATAGTCATCGAACCGGGCTGTTTTGAAAGTGATTTTATCCACCCCAAGATCTTTTCCCAGTTTTTTTATTTCAGCCAGTTTATGCTCATTTGATTTTAGTAAAAGGCATTGCAGGATAATCTCTGGTTTGTCAGATTTCAGTCGTTTTTTCTCGCTCACCAACCGCCGGATCCCGGCAACTACTTTTTCGAAATCACCTCCCTGGCGGTAAGTCTGATAGCTCTCCTGATCAGCGCCATCAAGGGAAATGATCAACTGATTCAGTCCTGATTCAATGGTTTGTCTCACAGATGCTTCATCCAGAAAATGACCATTGGTGGCGGTAGCTACAAATACTTTTTTCGATCTTGCGAAGGCAACAAATTCAAAAAAGTGTTTGTTCAGGTAGGGCTCGCCCTGGAAATAAAGTGAGAGATAGGAGAGATGGGGTAACAGTTGATTGATGATGGATTGAAAGGTTTCAGGTTGCATCATGCCCTCGGGGCGGGTCAGTTTCTTTATACCGGCAGGACATTCGGGGCAGCGGAGATTACAAAAATCAGCAGGTTCAATACTGACAGCCACCGGATTTCCCCAATGAATGAGTCTTCCCGTGATCAGGGAAATCAGATAACTGACAACAATTTTGACCAGGTTAAAACTGCGGGTCAATGACAGGATCATAAAGGGTGATCGTCGGAAACAACCTTCAGCTTGTCATGTTTCTTTTTCTTCCGCTTTTCCAGCATCGTTTTTCCAAATTCAAAAACTTTGGACATAACGGTCGAAGTCGCTGATACATCCCTGATCATGGTTGTGGCAATATTTTTAAACGTCAGCGCCTGAATGATATTCCGGTACCCGTTATGGATATTTACCTCTGTTTTCAGGATTTCAAGACGGAGCCGCTGTTTTTCAAGCTCGATATCCTTTAATGAATGGATCTTTTCCGACTTTACCATGTATCGTTTAGTCGTTGTCATGGTTCTCCTCCATCAGAATTTTAGTTAAATGCGAAACCAAGGGATTGATGAATAGCTGGTGGCGACGGTAAAAGATGAAGAAACCACTGCAAACATAGAACAGTGTTACAATCAGTGCGCCAACCCAGGCAGGGCCAATCACATCGCCAAACCAGAAAACAAAGAAAATAGACAGGAACAACAGCAGAAACATGGCAAGAATAAAAAAGATAACCGCGATCAGGAAGAAGGCCGATAACCTGGCTATCTTTTCAGTGATGACCAGCTTGGCAAGGTCGATCCGAAGGTTCACATAATCCTTCACGTTTTCCGTCAGGGACGAAAAATTGTCAGAAATTTTTCCCGGTTCCATCACTTGTCCTCCTCTTCGCCCGTTGTCACCGGATCAACCGGGGGTTTGTCCTTTTCATCTGTGACAAATGCCGACTTGAATGCATTCAGTTTCTCTGAGAAATCATCCTGCATCATATCGGCAATACCCATAATTCTTTTTTTCAGCCGTTTACGGGTCTTCGACCCTTTGGCCGGAGCAATGAGCATCCCCACGCCGATACCGGCTGCAAGCCCTACGGCCGCAGCCAGCAACATCTTTGAACCTGTTTTAGCCATTTTGATAACCTTTAAATAAATATATCGTAAAGTTAACGCTTTTATGATATATGACGAACAATCCTGAAATTACTAAGGAATTCGTGGGCAACAATTTTTATAAACCCATAGGCAGGAACAGCAACAATCATCCCCACAATCCCACCGAAACTGGCGGCAGCGATCACTACAATGAAAATTTCCACCGGGTGTGCCTTTACGCTTTTCCCCTGGATCAGCGGGGCAAATACATTGTTGTCAATAGTTTGGACCACAAACATGGCCGCAATAATCTTAATGACCATCGGCATGATCATTGCATACTCGCCGGTACTTATTACACCGGTTATACCCAGGATTACGCCAATAATCATGGATATAATACCACCCAGGTATGGTATAATGATAATAATACCGGTAAAAAAACCGATTACCAGAGGGCTTTGTACGCCAACAATGTACAATGCAAACGAGTATGTAACAATGTTAGCCATGATCTGGATGATCATGCCGATGAAGTAACGTGACAGCAGATTCCGGCTTTGAGTCATCACATTTTTTATTTGTTCCTCATATTTTTCAGGGGTAACCATCAGGATAAAACGCGGCAGCATGGTACTGTCCAACAGAAAGAAAAAGGATAGAAACAGAATTGAAAAAAGGTTGAAAAAAAAGGTGCCGGTAAATGAAATAATCGATGACAGCACATTGGAGAACATTCCCAGGTCAATGATCTTTAAAATAGCTTGTTTCGCAGCCGATTCAATAGTGGCTCCCCGTGGCATGACGCCATAGCGCACCAAAATCGATTGCAATCCTGTAATTTCCTCATGGTAATAGGCCACAAGTTGTTTCCCATCAATATTGCTGATCATATTTGCTTCGTTCACAACCAGCGGGATGAACAGGCTGAACATGCCGATCACGAGAGTTAAAAGAAGCAGCAGGGTCAGACTGACACTTAGTACACGGGGAAATGCGAAACGGCCCACTTTAATTTTAGCGAAAAAACCAACTATCGGGCTCCCAATAATGGAAATTACACCTGCCACAATAATAAATATCACAATGTTGGCGAAATACCATACCAGGAAACCTACTGCGGCAGTTATTAGAATCAAAAAAAAGAGTTTATTTTTCTGATAAAGTTCGCGCATGACTTTAATTTATAATGCAAATGTGATTAAGCGTTGATTTTCGGTTCCAAAGATAATAAAGAACATTCTTACTTGCATTTTACGAAATATGAAATTGCCATAAGTACAACGTACATGCAAACCGTGAATGATAATTTATGGCTATTCCATGTGAACATCCTTTTAGTCTATTTATTTACAATGAATTTCCTGACCAGTTTGGGGTAATTGCCGCTTATGGTCATAAAATAGATACCTGGCGACAGGCTGCTGATATCCAGGGTTATCCGTCCGGAAACGAAAGGTTGACAGAGAAATGTCAGCCCTGTGAGGTTTTTTATGGTCAGGGTGCTGCCAGTATCATTTACAGAGCTCATTACTGTTACGGTTTCTCTTGCAGGATTCGGGAACAGCGTGAAAGCTTCCGCGGATGATTTTTCTATACCGAGCCAAGGATTATTGTTTAGAGCATAATCCCTGATGGTGGTTCTGTATCCGTTATTTTCGGAGGTGACATTAATCCTTATCCATCCACAGAGCGTATCCAGCGGAAGATACAGGGAAAAACCCAGGTAACGATCGCCGATATCAACCCAGGTGAAATTGGTCGGGTGTGACCAGTTGCCATAGGTCGATGACCAAAAAAAGCTCTGGGTTCGGAAGAGATCATTTTGCGCTGATTTAATCGTATCACCCAGATTCAGGGTATCTGAAACATAGAGATATTCATATATACCGGGCCAGACAAATGAGGAGTCTAAATGAGCGCGGAAACCAGCCTCTCCCGTTAACGGAGAAACCCTTGCCTCGCCGCCGCCGCCACCTAATCCACCATCTCCCCAGTTGAAAAACCTTATGATATGGGCTCCACGTGAGTCGAAGACCAGATCAAGTGAGTCTGGGGGTCCGCCCATATGGAATGGCCGGGCATAGATAGAGGTATCAGGATTAAAATCATAATAGTAATTTCCCGGAGAAACGACCCCGGCAATAATATGCTGGCCCATGGTCGCGGTAGAAAGAAAGAAAAGGCCTGCCAGGGATGAGAGCATCAATTTTTGCATGGACAAATATACCTCAAAATTCTTGTTATCAGGTTTGCTCAGCCAGTGATCATTTTATCGGCAATCAACGACAGCAAGACGATCATCATAAAAAGATTTGCAGCGATGAAAATCAACCTGAATCGCATGGGTGATGCCAGGAAGAGTTGATATGCCATAAACAGCAGTAACAGGATGTTGATGGTTATAACAGTATAGCCTATAACCGGATGCTGAATAATTCTGAAGAATACGAATAAAATGGATGCACCGGATGAGGCGATCATCCATATCATGACAATTGTCTTGATCCAGATATCACTAAACAGGTCGTTGAGAACTGGAAATCCGGCATTGCGGTATTCATGACCATATTTTAGTGTAAGCATCCAGAAGTGCGGCATCTGCCAGATGAAAATAAAGAAGGCCAGGAACAATGCGTTGGGATTCAGCATATCGCCTTCCATTGCCGTCCAGCCCATAAGGATGGGTATTACGCCCGTAAGCGCACCAGGAACAACAGCGAAGGCTGTTTTGCGCTTGAGCCAGGTGTAAATTCCATTGTACCATATCAGGTTAACGATTCCCAGTAAAAAACAAATCCAGTTAGCATGATACATCAGGATCATTAAACCACCAGCAATACCAATAAGGGCAATCCGCACGCCCTCTGCAGGACTGATTCTGCGGGAAGGGATCGGCCTTCTGCGGGTTCGTTGCATTTTCTCATCGTAGGGCCATTCCTGGTATTGATTGTAGGCTGAAGCCCCCGATGCAAGGAGAAAGATGCCGGCAACTGGCCACAGCATTGACAAGGAAAGCTCGCCCTTTGCCAGTACCATTGCAGTAAAGGCTGAAAATGTTACTGCAAGCGACACCGGAAACCGGGTGAGCGTATAGATATCTTTAAAACTGGAGGTATGCAAACCGGATAGTTTAATTGTTAACGAAATGGAGTAGCTACTTGATCGTCTTTAGATAATCTGTAACCTTGGCCATTTCATCTTCAGTTACGATGCCTTTGTATGTTTTCATAATGCCTTTCTGAAAACCAACAACCAGGTCTTTGTCGGGATCATATACAGATGATTTGATGTAATCGTCATCAACCGTGACCGTGCGCTCCTTGCCATCAGTCACAACTTTTTCTGTTTTGCCATACAGGCCTTTGAATGAAGTGCTTACAATCTTTGAACCGTCGATGGAATGACATCCGGTGCAGGCATTTTTTTTAAGAATCAACAGGCCTTCCGGTTCACTTGATTTCTCGGGTAAAGCTTTCAGCCAGGCCAGGTATTCCGCTTCAGGCACAACTCTGGCTTTCGCTTCCATATAAGAGTGACGCAATCCGCAATAAACCGTACAGAGAATGTCGTAAGTACCTGGTTGCTGGGCGATAAACCACATGTAATTCTTCTTTCCGGGAACCACATCCTCCTTTATCCTGAATGCAGGAATGTATAAACTGTGGATGACATCGTCGGAGTGCAGGTTCAGTTTGATGGCCTTATTGATAGGTACAACCAATTCAGCCGATTGTTTACCCCCTTCGTATTCGAAAGTCCACGACCACATTTTAGCAATAACCGTGATGGGAATGACATCCTTGGGAACATTACGCATCGGGCTGAATGCAACATAGCCGTAATAAAACATGAGCAGGACCAGGATCAACGGGATCGTGATCCATGTGATCTCCAGGATGTTGTTGTCTTTTATCTGAACTGCCTTAGGATGACGTTTCCGGTCATACCGGAAAACGAAATAAAGCATGACAGTTGTGATTCCAACCAGGAAAAACAAGCTGATCCCGAATATGATCTTAAAGGCCAGATCAACACCTTCAACAAAATTTGAAGCACCCATATTTTAAAATTACGAATTACGAATTACGAATTACGAATTTTCATCCTGGTCATCCGTCCATCAACTACCAACTTACCAGCTTACCAGCTTACCAACTTGCCAACTTACTCTACCTGAACAAATAATCCGACAATGTAAACAATATCACCAGCACATAAATAAACAACACCATAAACACGAATACCCGGAAAAGGGATGATTCGAATTTCAGGTGCATAAAATAGGTCAGAACGATATATGCCTTGACCGAAGCAATCAACAGGGCAATCAATACCGTAAGCGCCGACAAATCGATCCATGTCACTGTTATCGTAATGAAAGTGAAAGCCAGCAGGGTAATCAGTACCCAGGCATGTGTCCGGTAAGGGGTTATATGAACTGATTCGGTGTGCATGGTGGTTTAAATTAAAAATTAAAAATTACGTATGAACTAACAATTTATCATTTAATTTGGGTATCCCGTTTTCCAACTTTCCAACTTTCCAACTTTCCAACTTTCCAACTTACCAGCTTCCCAACTTACCAGCTTACTAACTTACCAGCTTACTAACTTACCAGCTTGCCAACTTACCAGCTTGCCAACTTCCTATGTAATAAGATAGAGCAGCGGAAACAAAAATATCCATATCAGGTCAACGAGGTGCCAGTAAAGTCCTCCGTTTTCAAGCAGTACATAACGGCCTTCGTTGATAGTTCCATTCTGAACTTTAATCAAAACAATGGTCAGGATAATGCCGCCAACAACCAGGTGGAACATATGCAATCCGGTCATAAAATAGTAAAGGCTGAAGAACATCACCTGTCCATGACTAAGCGTCAGCATGAGATCAGATCCAGGGTATAAGCCGATGTGAATTTTATGTCCCCACTCAAAATATTTATTGATCATAAATGCAGCGGCACATAGCAAGGTGATAACCAGCAGGATTACGGCCAGTTTGTTATTGCCTTTCTGCACGGCAGTGATCGACATAGCCACTGTTGCACTGCTGATAAGAAGTACAACCGTATTTATTGTGCCGATAAATGCATTCAAATGGTGGGCTGCCTGGTGAAATTCTGTTGAGTAACTGCTGCGCATGATCGCATACACCAGAAATAATCCTCCGAAAAGGAGAATCTCAGTAAAAATAAAAACCCACATGCCCAATTTTGCTCCAATGTCGTCGCGATGTTCCATAAAAATAATTAAAAATTAATAATTAAAAATTTCGCTACCTCGCTACCTCGCTACCTCGCTACCTCGCTACCTCGCTACCTCGCTACTTATAATCATACGGCTGCTCATTCACTCCCATCTCAGGCATAACATCAAAATTTTCAAGTGGTGGAGGCGATGGGATGGTCCACTCAAAAGTTCTTCCTCCCCATGGATTATCAGGGGCCTTGGCGCCTTTTTTACTGAACAGGGTAATGAGCATGATGATAAATCCGATGACCAGTAACAGTCCGCCAAAGAAGGAAAGCTGATGTCCAAAGGTGAACTGCGGCAGATAATCAAAATACCGGCGTGGCATGCCCATGATCCCAATAATAAACTGTGGGAAATAGAGGAGGTTGAAACCGGTAAACAGGAATACGAATGACCAGTTGGCCATCTTGAAGCTGTACATCCTCCCATACATTTTTGGGTACCAGTAATAAATTGCAGCAAAGAAGGCAAACCCGACTCCGCCAAAAACAATGTAGTGGAAATGGGCAACCACATATGCCGTATCATGAACATGGATGTTGGTAGCCAGTGCGCCAAGTGACAGGCCTGTCATACCTCCGATCATAAACAGGAAGATAAATCCGATTGCAAAAAGGAAGGGTGGCTTCACCGAGATGGATCCTTTGTACATCGTGGTTACCCAGTTGAAAACCTTGATGGCGCTTGGAACTGCGACCAGGAAAGTAAGCAGGGAAAACACCCAGCGGGCCGTGGTGCTCATTCCTGAGGTATACATATGATGTGCCCACACAAAATATCCCACAAGGGCGATGGCAAGACTTGAGATCGCAATAGCCTTGTAACCGAATATCTTTTTTTGAGCAAAAGTCGGGATGATTTCCGTGATCACACCCATGGCGGGCAATATCATGATATAAACAGCAGGGTGGGAGTATATCCAGAAAAGATGCTGGTAAAGGACTGGGTCACCACCGAGCGACGGATCGAAGAACCCGATGCGCAGCCACCGCTCAGCTATGATCATCAACAGTGTAATCCCAACAATCGGGGTAGCGAGAACCTGGATCCAGGCAGTAGCGTACAGTGACCAGGGGAAAAGGGGCATCTTGAAAAATGTCATTCCCGGTGCACGAAGCCGGTGCATGGTAACGATGAAGTTTAACCCTGTGAGGATGGAGGAGAATCCGAGGACGAATGCGCCAAAAACAGCCGCCACCACATTGGTATGGGTCTGAATACTGTAGGGAGCATAAAACGTCCATCCTGTATCCGGTGGTCCATTGCCCATAAACTGTGAAGCCAGGGCAATGGCGGCGCCAAGAATGTATAAATAGAATGAAAAGAGGTTTAGCCTGGGGAATGCTACATCTTTGGCGCCGATCATGATGGGCATGGAGAAATTCCCAAACACTGCGGCCAGCCCGGGAATGACCACCGTAAAGATCATGATGATACCATGGATGGTGAATATTCCGTTGTACGCCTGTGGCCCGTAAACCTGCTGACCAGGATAAAACAACTCTATTCTCATGATCATGCCAAGGATTACTCCGACGGCGAAAAACACCATCATGGCATACATATACATCAACCCGATCCGCTTGTGGTCGGTCGATGTAAGCCAGGCCATCAGACCTTTGTACTTACCGGTATCAACAAGGTAACTGGGCTCAGGGTGGTGAGTCTTTTCTTCTGTCATATTATGAATTTTGTGTTTTCGATTTCTTCCGCGATGAGCGGACAAGGAGAATGATAAATAATGCAACCGCAAAGAATATAATGATGGTAGCGCTGATCTTTGTCACCTGTAAAGTGTATTTTCTGCCTTCAGGATCATAACTGAAACAGTATTCCAGCACCCTGTTGATAGTTGGCCTCGATTGTCCTTTCTGTGCTTCGATAATTGCCATTTTAACATCAAAGGGTAGGTATGAAGTCCCGTACAGATACCGTGTGACCTTACCCTGAGGGCTGAGAACGATGATACATGCCGGATGCATGAACCCATTTCCAGCCGGTGTAAAATTATACCCAACCGCATTCGTAAGTGAATAAATATTGGCGCTGTCGCCGGTAAAGTACATCCAGTGAGCCGACCGCGGCTTACTGTGCGACCGTAAATAGTTTTTTTTCTTTTCAACAGATCCTTCGGGGGTATCGTTAGGGTCAAAACTAACGGTCATTACCTGGTAATCTTTACCTAGTTCCAAACCCATTTTTTCAATGGCATCGGAAACCCCTGATAGCAATTCCGGGCAAATTCCGGGGCAGTTATAAAAAACCAATGCAAGTATCGTCGGCTTATTGATCAATGAAAGCAATTGCACCGGCTGGCCCTGTTCATTATTGAATGTCAGATTGGCCGGAATGATGGTGTCGAGATGCTCAACAATTCCCATCTCCTCTTCCAATCCCTCCACCTGCGCCATCACCGGAAATGAAAACAATCCCGCAAAAATAAAAATCAAAATCCCGAATCTATATACCCTGTTTTTCATATTCACCAGCTTTTCAATCAAATTAATTTTCACATTTTCACAACCGCAAATTCCCAAATCAATCAATCAGTCAATCAGTCAACCATTACTCAACTTCCTTATTTTAAGGATCGAAAAAAGGATGTAGAAAATAAATCCCCAGACGATAAGCACCGACAATGTATAGGTAAGTATGATCCATACCGGTGCATTTCCGCGGGTTGACCACCATGCGCGGGTGGCGGTGAGGCTCGGTTTATCCGTTGGAGCCCCGATGGCGAAGCTGGCAGTTGCAGGCGTTGTTTTCATCTGGCTTTTCGGGTCATTAACCATGGTCGTTACTTCAACATATCCCTCTTTATTTCCGGGAAGATCGGCAGGAAATTCAAAAACCGCCAGACCCTGGGCATTGGTCGTTTTGATGTCACCTACCTGCATTTTACCAAAAAAACGTTTTACAAAAAGCATAACCTCAACACCCGCGGCAAGCCCTGTTTTTCCATCTTTCAGCTGTTCACTTGCTGTTACGACAATTTTTTTCATCGGGTCGCTGTATTGCATGGCAAGCGTTACGATTCTGCCTGTGAATGAAGCCAGTGCAGCGGGATTTGGTTGAACATAGTTCGGGTTGAAGGTTCGGATGTATGCCACAATCCACCACCGTTCATCCTCCGGCAGAATGTTGCGGAACTCAGGCATGGGTATTTTGCCAGCGGTTATCCGGTAGAACAATTCACCGTCGGTTTGTTTTTGTGCCTTTTCCTTCGCCAGGTCTCCCGGGGGCGGTGTCAGTTTTGCCCAGTTGTCTTTTCCCATCAGTCCATGACACGACTGGCAATTCTTCAGGTAGATCTGCTCTCCCTGCTTTTGCATATCGGGGGTGAATTTGAACGGGGCAACAACTGCTTTCTGATCGTCGGGCACCACCCAGGTCTGAGCTGAAAGCGTTACCCCGCCTGTTAAGATGATGATAATGATGAGTAGATTTTTGAAACGCATAGTTCCTTTATTATGTCTTTGTTAATCAAATTTAATATGTTCAATCCCCCTTTCCCTGGCAGTTTCATGCAACGGGATGACCGGGAAAAACTTTGATATCAGGGTGATAATGATCAGAACCAGAATAAATGGTGCAACAGATATAAGGGTTTCGATAAGTGTTGGTGAATAATGAATAAAATTTTGGGGAACATGCTGAATCGGAAGAAAAGGATGCTCCTGGGTTGGAACTACGATGATGTAGCGTTTGAACCATGCCGCAATAAGAACGGCAATTGAAATGAACATGATCGGCAACGGTTTGCGGAATCTGCGGAAAAGCATGAAAAGAATGGGCAGAATGAGTCCCCCGATCTGTACAACCCAAAAGAGAATTGCATCTTTCCCGGCAAAAAGCTCCTGAAGGTGAATGGCGTCTGCACGTTTCAATTTATATCCCGGAACCAGGAATTCATTGAAGTTGAAATAGAGGTAAACCAGTGAAACGGTTGCAAGGACCTTACCCATATTATTGAAATGCAGATCGGTGAGGTAATCCTGGAGTTTGTAATTCTTGCGGAAGAAGAACATGGCGATGATAACCGCTGCGGATCCTGCAACAAAAGCACCGGATACAAAATATGGTCCGAAGACAGTGCTGTCCCAGCCGGCCCTTGAGGTAACGGCAAATAGCCAAGATGTAACCGTATGGATAGACAATGCAGCCGGGATCAGCAGGATGAGCAATATACGGATGGCCCGGTTGATGATCTTATTCTGCGCCGGGTTGTCGGTAAAGTTCAGAGATAAAACCTTGTAAACAGGTTTAAGCCAGGATGGAAGCGAGTCCGCTTTCCTGTGAATAATGGCCATATCGGCAATCAGCGGGAGAAACAGCAACAGCAGGCTCAGGACAAAGTAAGTTGTGATAACCGTAACATCCCAAAGGATAGGCGATTGAGGTCGGCCATACAGAAATACATAGGCAAGCCGCTCAGGACGCCCCATGTCGGAAACAATAACCAGTCCTGCAACTGCGGCAAAGGCAACGGCAATTGTCTCAGCGATCCGTGTGATCGGCGTCAGCCATTTCATGCCGATCAGCCCAAGTACTGCACTGATGAGCATGCCAATAAGGCTGGCTGCAACAAAGAAGACGAAGTTGGCAAGGTACATCCCCCATGTTACATAATCGCGGATCCCTGCCACACCCAGTCCGGTTTTCAGCTGGATCGAATAGGCATACAGGCAAACCAGCAGCGAAACGGTGAGAAAGCCCATCCAGATCAGAAACCCTTTGTTGATCCTGATATGGTGTGTGAGATCGCTGGTAATCTTTTCAAGGGTAAGTTTGTTGTCATCCATGTTCATCATACTTTTTCGGGTGTTGTTTCAGTTGCAGCTTCAAACGGGAAAAGGCGGTTCTTTGGAGGAAGGAAATAAACCCGTGGTTTCGTTCCCAGTTCAGGCATGAGCTGATAACCGGCATTGTCGCGCAGGAGTTTGCTCAGCCTTACCGTTTCCTTTGTGGTGCCATTGGTTACGGCATCTTCGTTTTCATCACCAAAATAATAAACGCCATTGGGACAAGCTTCAACACAGTAAGGTAATTTTCCTTCCCGGAGGCGGTCGGCGCTGAAAAGACATTTTGAAATGGTGCCCACTTTTTGGGGAACATTCAGTTCCACGTTGTATTCCTGATCCAGATGTGTGGCGGCATCTTTTGGTTCAATCCAGTTGAAAATCCTGGCGGAATAGGGGCAGGCGGCCATGCAAAAGCGGCACCCGATGCAACGAACATTATCAATCAATACGATTCCATCCTGGCGCTTGTAGGTAGCATCAACCGGGCAAACTGCAACACAGGGAGGATTGTCGCAATGCTGGCAGTTTTTTGGCATGTTGTAAGGCGCTGTTCCGGGCGTATCCTGCATCTGTAACGTATTCATGTGATATTGCTCCGGGCGCAGCTGATGTGCATCCTGGCATGCAGAGATACATTTGCGGGCATTACGGCATTTCGAAAGATCGGTAACCATTACCCACCGGCGACCTGGAATTCCTTCGCGGCCTTCCATCTCATGAAGTGCGACCCCGGTCTTCTCCATGGCTTTGATCTCAAGGGAGTCGACCTGGACCAGTTTTCCATCCTGGGTAAGCAGGACTTTCTGGTCTCCCGACACCTCCTTTTTAGCCTCAAAAATGTGACCGGAATAAAGTGCCGCTGCACCTGTTGCAACACCAACCCCGGCAAGACCAAGGTTTTTCAGGAAGTTGCGGCGTGTTGAATTTTTTTGATCTTCAGACTCGTCTGGGGAATGCGAAGTATGATTATCTTCCATATATTGTTACTTGTCGGATTTTATATGTACAAATGTAAATAAATAATCAAATCTTCTGCTGCAGCATTGAAATTTCGAAACAATCTAAATTGGTGAGAACTCAGGGGTGCGGGACAAAACGGGACGAATGACGAATATCGAATGACCAATGACGAATATCGAATATCGAATGACCGATGACCAATGACCAATGACCAATGACGAATATCGAATATCGAATGACCAATGACCAATGACCAATGAAGAATGAAGAATGACGAATGACGAATGAAGAATGAAGAATGAAGAATGACACGGGATGCGGGACACGGGACACGGGACAAATGAAGATCCCCGTAATTCGTAATTTTTAATTTTTAATTAGATCTGTCCCCCGTCTTACCATTTTACCATTTTACCAGCTTACCAACTTACCAGCTTGCCAGCTTGCCAACTTACCAGCTTGCCAACTAAAATGGGAATATCATCGAAATCTTATAAGCAAAATTATCTCCAACATTGTCAAATGAATACGGTCCCCAGCGATAAAATGCGCCAATGCCAATTGTGTAAACCTTAAGGTTTACCAGGTTGTTAATCAGCAGGCCTGATTCGTAATATCCCAGGTTCATCTCCTTCGGGTTGATTGTATTGTATGCGTATTTTTCGGGGTGATCGAGCCAGCCGAATCCAATGTTCTGGGATAGGGCAAATTCGGGATGAAACCACTTCTTACCTTTAAATAGCAGGTACCCGAAGTCGTGGTATAAATACAGGGAGGCATACGCATTGGAAAGAAATTCATTGCTTCGCATGGTTCCAAAGCTGTTGGGAGCATAAAGTGTTATGAGCCGGTAACTTGCCGGTGCATAGTATAAATTGCACGCAGGGATGGGCTGATCAACATAGCCGCCATTGAGTTGGAATGTCAGCTTTCCGAGATATTTGATGTTGAATGTTTTACGTATTTTTAAATCAAAACGGTCATAGTCAAACTCACCCCC
Organism: uncultured Bacteroidales bacterium; assembly: GCA_903885595.1. Taxonomy (GTDB): domain Bacteria; phylum Bacteroidota; class Bacteroidia; order Bacteroidales; family FEN-979; genus CAIVAT01. The sequence goes on along the minus strand of CAISJJ010000111.1, from coordinate 17,384 downwards.
GAGAAAGTTTTTAATGCCTCTGGTATATTCGAACCAAATTACCGGAAATTTTGTGCCAAGAGAAATCTTATTGTTGACAGTCTGGATGAATTTTTCACCATACGCCCATTTGAATCCTGCTGATACTGTTGTAAAGCGGAATTGATCCTGAAGTAAAACCGCGCTTCCTTCAATTGTGGCCAGGTCGTAGGTGGTTGATTTCTTGAAATTATTAGAGATGCCCGCATTGAACAACACGTATTTAAAAGCCCTGAATCCAAGGGAAAAGTTGAAACTCTCGGTCTGGTCAAGCTTCTTTATCATCAGCTGCCGGAAGTTTCCTGATAAAATAGATTCATAATCAGCCGGATAGGTTAAGCCGCCGGATTCGACAAGGTCGAAATAGGCGGAGGCTGCCAGGGTAACATCATGACGCCGGTTTACCAGGAAGCTCACATCTCCGCCATACTTTGCAGTTGAGATCGCCAGTGCATATTGATAAAATCCACCGATTTTGAACCAGTCCGACAACCGGTCGTTGGTATGAATGCCTGCGCCAACAACCAACCCTTCATAAGTATTATAATTGAGAATCCGGCTGATGTCGATATCAATGGGTCCCCACGGAATTCGTCCGGTGAGCAGTGTTTGAAGTGTTTTGGCCATTTTGTCGAAATTATTGGCTTTGCCGACACTATCGAGTACCTTGTATGTTTGCCGGTCTTTCCGGCTCAGACTGTCAATTCGGTATTGGTTCCAGAATGGCTCACTTCGCAAAGTGGCATCTTTGTCGACCTCAACATCCAGATGGTTGAATTCGCGCCGCACCAGTTCGGGATTTAGAACAATGTCGCGGATATAACTCCGGCCGCTTCCGACCGCTTTGTATTTTCCTATACGCATGTTGTTGAATGCCACATCGGTGTTGAGCTGCACCGGAAACCACTGTGTTCCGTCAATCAATTCATACAACTGGTGGATCCTGATCATTATGCCGCCGGTATTTGGAAATGGCTCGGCAGTTACGTTCTGAATGGCCCAGTTGTGCGAGTTGATTGAGATTACACCCTTCATTCCATCAAAATTTGTCCCTTTTCTGGGTCTGAACGACAGGATATAAACTGTATCCCTGCCCATGTATGTGGTGTCTTCGATTTTAAAAAAGTATTTCGTGAAACTCCCGCTCCCAATCGGATTGATGTAATCCTTCATCATGATCGAGATGAAGGGTTTGTAAAATGAAAATGACTGGATTTGTGTGGTGAGGAAAACGAGAATGGGATCCTTGAATCCCGACATTTTTGTTGCGATCACCTTGTTATAATTCTTGTCGGGCGCCATGAATTTCCGTTTCGTCACATTCTCCATGAGGAACAGGTATTGTTCGCTGATCAGTTTTTCAATGAGCCGTGTTGTCGAATCCTTCATGGCAGAGTCCATCTTTACCGAATCCGGATTCATTGTAAAACTGATGCCTATACCATTGTTGGTTTGCATGACGGATGTATCAACGAGGGCCCCGAAATCATTGTTCAGGGTTGTGTCCATGTCGGCCGTAAAAACGGTTTTATCATAGGCTGTATAGGAAAACGTGCTAACCTTTTCGGGGTCATTCATATCCCGGTTGGCAATCACATTCCGGATAATCCGGTGGGCAGGGTTGATCCCGGGCATAATTTCAACTTCCTGCAAATCAATCTCTTTTTGTGTCATCTGGATCACCAGGTTCCTGGTCTGGTTACTTATCATGACGATCCTGGGTTCATACCCTACATAAGAAAGCCTGATCGACTGAACCGGTTTTGATGATCTCAGGCTGAATTTACCATCTATATCGGTCGTCCCCCCGGTATTGCTGTTGTTGATCACGATATTGACGAAGGCAAGCGATTCTTTGGTTTTAGAGTCGGTGACCCTGCCGGAGATTGTGAAGGTGTCCTGTGAAAAGCAAGTTGCAGAGGTCATTAGTAAAATGATCAGGAATGAGACGAGGCGACGGTCCATGCAGGGATGATTTTTTTCAAAGGTAAGAAATTAAAATAATCGTAACTTTCCGGAAAATTCATATCAACAAGAGTTCAATTCAATTATTTAGGATTAGCCAGATTATTGGCGCCAAGACATTATAAAAGTGAACACAGAAAAGAAATTCCCCTTGATTGCAAAGACCATCTCAGGACTGGAAGATGTGTTGGCAATTGAATTATCGGTACTTGGCGCAGGCGACGTCATGAAACTGAACCGTGCTGTTTCGTTTTCGGGTGATACTGAACTGATGTACGGGATAAATTACGCATGCCGCACCGCGCTGAGAATCCTCAAGCCTTTGTTTCACTTTGAAATCCAGGAGCAGAAAGACCTTTACGACAAGATCTATGAATTTCCATGGGAGGAATACCTGGATGAATCTCATTCCCTTGCCATTGATGCGGTGATTTCCTATACGGTATTTACAAATTCACAGTTTGTTGCGCAGCGTTCCAAAGATGCTATTGTTGACAGGTTGCGCGACAAACTCGGCAAGCGGCCTTCAGTGGACCTGGAGAATCCCGATCTCAAAGTAAATGTACATCTATTCAAGGATTCCTGTACCGTGGCGCTCGATTCGTCGGGACAATCCCTGCACCGGCGCGGCTATCGCAAAAGCACCGGTCCGGCTCCCATCAATGAGGTGCTGGCGGCAGGATTGGTAAAACTATCGGAATGGGATCTGGTTACGCCATTATTCGACCCGATGTGCGGGTCAGGAACACTGCTGATCGAGGCAGCCATGCTCGCAAAAAACATGCCTTCCGGTTACTTCCGTGAAGAGTGGGGGTTCATGAAATGGAAGGACTTCGATGCAACGTTGTGGGAAAAGGTTAAGGCTGATCGTATTGCGCTCATATCAGAAGCGAGGCTCCAGATGCACGGCTCCGACCGTTCCGACCGTGCCATCGATTCGGCCCGTGAAAACCTGCGGTTCACGAATCTTTACGAAGACATCACGTTGGAAATTAAGTCGTTCGAGGATTCAAAGCCACCATTCGAAAAAGGGTTCATCATTTCAAACCCACCCTATGATGAACGGTTGCAAATAGAGGATTCGCTGGTATTTTATAAAATGATCGGCGACACGCTCAAACGGAAATATGCGGGTTACACAGCCTGGCTGATCTCCTCCGACATTGAAACGATCAAATTTATCGGTTTACGCCCTTCACGCAGAATCCCGGTATTCAACGGTCCGCTGGAATGCCGGTTTGTAAAGTTCGACCTGTTTGCAGGCAGAAAAGGAAGCGGGGTCGAGGTTAAACAGGTAAACGGTTAATTGGGCAATTGGGTGATTGGTAAACGGGTAAATAGTTAAAGGCGTAAACACGTAAACACGTAAACACGTAAACATTTAATCAAGTACACTGGCAAACAGGCAAACAGGGAGTATGCCGGTATGCTCGTAATATTATATAAATCAATATTTTGCTAATCATCCATTCACCAGCTTCCCAACTTACCAGCTTATCAGCTTGCCAACTTGCCAGCTTGCCAACTTGCCGACTCGCTACTTCGCCAACGCCCCCAATGCCGCCTGCCATGCCGGCCTTGCCTGCGACCAGGTCCCTTTGAAAAAGCTATCGTTGATGTTTGATTCCAGCCTTCCGGCTACCCCTGCAACTCCCTTTATGGTACTGGCCGTTTTGGCATCCTTAACCCATTTATCTTTCACCTTGCTCCAACCAGCATCCATGGCAGTTGGCAATAAGCCGCCCTGCAGGGTCTGCAAAGCACTGGAAGCTCCGGAGGCATCCTTGATGTTGTTTGTTTTGCTGATAAAATCACCTTTGTTCTTTTTAAAGGTATCGGTGAACGCGTTGTCGGAAATATTGCCGGTGAGTTGTCCGATCAAGTTGCCGATGCTGACCTGGTTTGTGGTTTTGGCTGCTTCGCTGGTTACACTTTGTTCAACTTTCTTGACATCGGAGGATGTCGGAACCTTAATGTTTTGAGCCTGAACTAAACAGGCTGACATGACAAAGCAGAATAATAACATTGTTGTTTTCATAGTGTTTTGGATTTGGTGTGTTATGGATAAAAATAAAGGTTTACCAAAGTGACAAAAAATTTTTATAAAAATACAAAAAAGAAATTCAAGGTCACATCCAGGGCAGATGAACAGGACTTCAAATTTTGTACTTTTGCGGGATGAATGGAAGCTGGTAAGTTGGTAAGCTGGTCTGCTTATCCACTTATACACCAATAACGAATAAACCCAACAACATATGGCTCAAATAACCAGAATTGGAGTAATGACTTCCGGAGGCGATTCACCGGGAATGAATGCCGCCATCAGGGCGGTGGTGCGAACGGCAATTTTCTGCGGTCTTGATGTCTTCGGCATATATCGTGGCTACGAAGGTCTGATTGATAACCAGATAGAACAGATGAACAGTAATTCTGTTTCGAATATCATCCAGCGTGGCGGAACCATTCTCAAAACCGCAAGAAGTAAACGTTTTATGGAATATAACGGACGACTTCAGGCATATAACAATCTGAGGGAGCATAATATTGACGCATTGGTTGCCATTGGCGGGAACGGCACCTTCACAGGCGCTTCCCTTTTTGACAAGGAGTTCAGTTTTCCCATCATTGGATTGCCGGGTACGATCGACAATGATCTTTATGGCACGGATGCCACTATTGGATACGATACCGCAATAAATACTGTTGTTGAGGCGGCCGATAAGATAAGGGATACTGCAAATTCACATGAACGGCTCTTTTTTATCGAGGTGATGGGGCGTGATGCCGGTTTTATTGCCCTGCGGAGTGGTATAGCCTGCGGAGCAGAATTCATCCTGGTCCCAGAAACTACCACCTACATCGACAACCTGGCCCGCCTGCTGAAACATGACTGGCGAAGAAGTAAAACCTCAGGAATTGTCATTGTGGCAGAAGGTGATGACATGGGAGGCGCTTATGAGGTTGCCAGGAAAGTAAAAGAAAAGCTTCCTGAAATGGATGCCCGGGTGACTATACTTGGACATATCCAGCGCGGAGGATCACCCAGTGCATTCGACCGCGTTCTTGCAAGTACTCTGGGATTCATTTCCGTGCGGGGATTGTTGGAGGGTCATCGTGGTGAAATGGCTGGAATTGTGAACAAAGAGGTGGTTTATACACCCTTTGACAAGGCCATCAAACATCATAAAGATATCAACAAGGATTTGCTGGAGATGTCACGTATCCTTGCCCTGTAAAGCAATAAAGCTTTTTTAATTGGAACGGATCACCCTGTTTGCCGATGTTTTATTACCCTTGCCGGTTGGAGGCACCTTCACCTATCGTGTACCCTTTGAATTGAACGAACAATTGCAGGAGGGGATCCGTGTGGTTGTTCAATTCGGTGCACGGAAAATATATACTGCCGTGGTCATCCGGGTACATGAAACGCCTCCAAAGAGTCATATTCCCAAATATATCCTGTCCGTTCTTGATGAAAATCCAATTGTAACGAAAGTCCAGCGGACATTCTGGGATTGGTTGGCCGGTTATTACCTTTGCCATCCCGGCGAAGTAATGAATGCCGCCTTGCCTTCGGCGTTCAAACTTGCGAGCGAATCAAAGATCGCCTTAAGCCCGGTAATTCCCGATGACCTCTCAGTTTTGAACGAAAAGGAGTTGCTCCTGGTCGAAGCGCTCCATAACCGGAAAAGCATTGCCATTTCTGAAGTTGCAAGGATACTGGATCAACAGAAAACCATTCCTGTAATTAAAACCCTTATTGAAAAGGGGATCATCGTTCCGGAGGAAGAGCTGAATGATCCCTATAAACCCCGACGAGAAGGTTTTGTGCGGTTATCTCAAGCATATTCCAATGACGATGATGCATTAAAAATGCTGTTCGACCAGCTTGAAAAAAAGGCAAAAAAGCAGCTTGAGATTGTTATGACCTTTATCAGGCTTTCTAAATATGGATTCGGCGTATTGCAGGAGGTGAAACGATTGGAATTGCTGAAACAGTCGGATGGCAATGCTGCCCAGCTTGAGATCCTGATCGGAAAGGGCGTTTTTGAAAAATATGAAAAACTCGTCAGCCGGTTTGATCCGTCAGCCGGTGATTCATCTGCAGGTTTGATTGAACTCACCGTTGGACAGCAGGAAGCGCTTTCAAAAATCAGGGAGTTGTATACCACCAAAGATGTTGTGTTGCTGCATGGCGTTACCTCCAGCGGAAAGACTGAACTCTATATAAAACTGATCAGTGATGTCATTGACCAGGGAAAACAGGTGCTGTTCATGTTGCCCGAAATTGCCCTGACCACACAAATAATCACCAGGTTGCGAAAATATTTCGGCGACAGGGTTGGCGTGTACCATTCACGGTTTAATGTACATGAACGGGTTGAAATCTGGAATGCAGTTCTTGAAAACGATCGTCAGGAAACGGTCAACAGGCGATACGACATCATTCTGGGCGCCCGCTCTTCGGTTTTTCTGCCCTTTTCAAACCTGGGCCTGGTGGTTGTCGATGAAGAGCATGATCCGTCATTTAAACAGATGGATCCGGCCCCGCGATATAACGGACGCGATGCCGCTATTTACCTGGCTCATCTGCACGGTGCGAAAACCCTGCTGGGGTCTGCCACTCCGTCGGTTGAAAGTTATTTTAATGTGATGCAGGGAAAATACGGACTGGTAGAATTATTCGAACGGTATGCCAGCATGGAGATGCCATTGATCCAGGTTGTCAATGTGAAAGAATCGCTGCGGCAGGGTTTAATGAAAGGCCATTTTTCATCGGCGTTGGTCGGGCAGCTGGAAACAGCTCTTGATCAGGGCGAGCAGGCAATTCTTTTCCAAAACCGGCGTGGGTTTTCTCTCCGGCTTGAATGCGATATCTGTCATTGGATGCCCTCCTGTAAAAATTGCGATGTCACGCTGGTGTATCATAAAAAAAACAACCAGCTTCGGTGTCATTATTGCGGTTATATCTCCCGGATACCTGATAAATGCCCCGAATGCCAGGGTGTAAATATTAAAATGAGGGGTTTCGGAACCGAAAAGGTAGAGGAGGAACTTGGTCTGATCTTTCCAAAGGCACGGGTCGTTCGAATGGATCTCGATACAACACGCAGCAAACATTCACTCCAGCAAATCATCGGCAATTTTGAAGCCAGGAAAATTGATGTTCTGGTTGGCACCCAGATGGTGACAAAAGGTCTCGATTTTGACAATGTAAGCCTGGTATGCATCCTGAATGCAGACAACATGCTGAGTTATCCCGATTTCAGGGCGGCTGAACGCAGCTTTCAGCTTATGGCGCAGGTCAGCGGCCGCTCAGGACGTAAATATAAACAGGGCCGTGTGATCATCCAGACCTATAATCCCGATAATATAGTCATCAGGTATGTTGTAAAGAATGATTTCAAGTCGATGTTCAGACAACAGCTGGTAGAGAGGCAGAAGTACCATTATCCGCCCTATACAAGGCTGATACTTCTGAAATTGAAACACAAAGACCCCGACTTATTGAATAAAGCTGCCGATGAACTGGCAAAATCGCTGCGCATGGTTTTCGGAAAACGAATCCTTGGCCCTGAATTTCCCATGGTTTCGAGGATCATGAACTATTTCATCAAACACATCATGTTCAAGATGGAACGGGAGGTTTCGCCTGCCGTGATGAAATCGAAATTGGTGGAGGTGATTGAAAAATTTCAGCAGGAACCTGCTTTCAAACCTGTGAAGGTGATCATGGATGTTGATCCGCAGTAGTATCAATGACCAGAAAGAGATCCTCATGATCTTTTTTCATCAGGTAGCGTTCCCGGGCAAACTTAATCAGTTCAGCGCTATCGCTGATTAGTTGTTGTGTCAATGTCGAATCTTTCCTGATTTCCTGGAGATAAAACTGCTTTTCGACATTCAGTGCGTCGAGCTTTTCCTGCAATCGATTCCTTGTCAGCAGGTTATTGCTGTCGAAAAATACCATCCATATCACAAACGCCACCGTCGTCAGGAAATATTTGTTGATCAGGATATGGAAGATAAAACGCAGGACAGACATGGACCTAAGTAAATTCAAAACTCAAAGATCAAAACTCAAAACCACAAATCAAAACTCAAAACCAGTGCTAATATTAATTATCACGCTATTCCGGACATAATTTGCTTTCATTACCTCATTTTCCAATTCCCAAATCCCCAAATCTTCAAATCTCCAAATCCCCAAATTCCCACATCTTCACATCTCCACATCTCCACATCCCCACATCTTCACATCTCCACATCATCAAATTACTATCATTACATGGTTGTTTTATTTCGTTAAACCAGGTTCTTCAGGTAGTTATAGATCTCCACCTGTGAACGCACGGTTGGGCCTTTGGTTTTTTTGTACAGATTTTGTTCTCCCGGGCCTATAACCCTTGCCTTGACGTTATCTGATAATTGAATCTCAAGAATTTTTCTGAGTTGTTCCCTGATACCCGGATCTTTGATGGGGGTTGCCACCTCGATTCGGTTATCAAAATTACGAACCATCCAGTCGGCAGAGGTAATGTAATACTGGTGATCGCCGTTATTACAGAAAGATAGTATCCGTGCATGTTCCAGGAAACGGTCTACTATGCTGATGGCTTCGATGTTTTCGCTCAGACCCGGGATTCCCGGGACAAGGGTACAGATTCCCCGGATGATCAGTTTGATTTTGACACCAGCCTGACTTGCTTTGTAAAGTTTTTTAACCATTGCGCCATCGACAAGACTGTTCAGTTTAATAATGACCCACGCCTCCCTGCCTTCGGCGGCGTGATGCATTTCATTGTGCAGCATCTTGATATAAAAATTGCGCATATTGACGGGTGCAACAACGAGTGCTTTGAACTTATATGGCCGGTAGCTTTCTTCGATCAGGTGAAAAGCATTGACCACATCGTTACAGATCGTTTGATCGGCAGTGAGGAGGCTTACATCCGAGTATACCTTCGCGGTATCTTCATTGAAATTACCTGTTCCGATAAATGCAAAGAAAAAGTTATTGGTGTTTTCTTTGCGTCTAATCAGGATCAGTTTACTGTGAACCTTAAACCCGGGAATGCTGTGAATGACTTTCACACCCTCTTCCCTCAGTCTTTCTGTCCAGTAAATATTGGCCTCTTCATCAAACCGGGCCTGGAGTTCCATGAAAACGGTCACATATTTGCCATTCCTGGCTGCGTTGATCAGGGCATTGATGACACTGGAATTTTTTGCAGCCCTGTATATCGTCATTTTGATCGACCTGACCTTCGGATCGATGGAGGCTTCGCGCAGCAGGTCAATGATATATTGGAATGACTGATATGGATAATGAAGCATGATGTCTTTCTGCCTGATCGATGAAAGGATGCTCCGGTTCAGCGGCAGGTCTTTATGCATCAGGGGAACCAGCGGATCATACTCCAGTTCACGGTGGCCAAGGTTGGGAAATCCCATGAAATCCTTGAAATTATGATACCGTCCGCCACCCCTGATGGGATCGTCTTTGGTGATTTCGAGTCGTTTTGTGATGATCTTCAACAGATCAGCAGGAATTGATTTGTCATATACAAACCGCACGGGAATCCCGCGTTTCCGCTGTTTCAGACTTTCGGTCATTACCTCGAGAAAACTCTTCGAAACATCGGTGTCGATATCAATTTCAGCATCACGGGTAATTTTAACAGTATAAGCTGAAAAGGTATCATAACCGAAAATGGAGAATATTTCCGACAGGCAAAACCTGATAATGTCATCAAGCAGGATAATAAACCTTTTCTCTCCTTCGGTGGGCAGGATCAGGAAACGGGAAATGGTTTTCGTGGGCAATTCAATCAGCGCATAATCATCTTTAAGCGCTTTATCCTTACGCCCGATGGTTACAGCGAGGTAAATTGATTTATCACGAAGGGATGAAATGTCGCGCAAGCTGCTGATCATGATGGGGAATAGCACACCCCGTACCTGCTCCCTGAAATATTTGTGCACATATTTCCCCTGTGATTCAGAGAGTTGTGTTTCGTTCACAATGAAAATATCCTGAAGCGCAAGGTCTTTCAGGATATTTTCGTATGCTTCCATGAATTCGCGCTCCTGCGTTTGAACCAATATCCCGATCTCTTTTAATGCCTTTTTAGGGTTCACGGGTGTGTCGTAATGAAAACGCTCAACCTTCAGCATGCGGTTCAGGGTTGCTACCCTGACGCGGAAAAACTCATCGCGGTTGTTGGAAAAAATTCCCAGGAACTTTAACCGTTCCAGCAATGGATTACGCGAATCCGATGCTTCCTGCAATACCCGGCCATTAAAATAGAGCCAGTTCAGGTCCCGGTTCAGGATGATAACTTTCTGTTTGTCAGCCATTTTATTTTAACATCTTTGGGAATACAACAAATTCCCGGATTGCTTCCTGTGCTGGAATTTCCTCCCATTTGTCTGTGTTGAACGACAGGCAAACAATGCACGAAGTAGGCATGCTCTCAATCCCGGGATGTAAAAAGAGGTTTGCAAGATTGGTGATAGTCGGGTTGTGACCAAAGATCATTACGGAATCTATCTCGTTGGGGGTGCCATAAATGATATCGAGGATCCGGTCGTAATAACCGTCATATATTTTGCGGTCAATCTTGATCTTGTTCAGAGGATAGTTCAAACCAGCAGCCACGATTTTAGCAGTTTCGTACGCACGAACCGCCGGGCTCGAAATGATCATATCGACAGCAGTTTCCCGCTTTAAAAGAAATTCGACGATTTGTTTGGTCTTTTTAACCCCTTTGGGAATCAGCGGACGGTCGGTATCCGATACGCCCGGCTCTTCCCATGAGGCTTTTGCGTGGCGCATCAGGTATAGGGTTTTCATCTTTGGAATTATTGAATTGCAGAATTGATGAATTATTGAATATTATTTTTTTGCAGAAGGATTGAATTGTTGAAGTGAAAAAATCGACAATTCATTAATTCTATAATTCTTTAATTAATAAGCAAAAAGCGGAAATTCCGCCATCATTTCATTTACTTTTTTGCCCACTTTCAGGATTTTGGATTCATTCTCAATGTCGCCGATAACCTCATCGATCAGGTCCACGATTTTCGGCATTTGTTTTTCAGTTAATCCACGCGTGGTGATTGCAGGAGTTCCGACGCGAAGCCCGGATGTTTGGAAAGGTGAACGGCTGTCGAAGGGAACCATATTCTTATTCACGGTAATATCGGCCCTGACCAGGGTATTTTCAACCTGTTTCCCCGTGATATTCGGGAATTTGGTTCTCAGGTCGATCAGCATCAGATGGTTGTCGGTTCCATCGGAAATGACATGATAACCTTTGTCGATAAATGCTTTGGCCATGGCAGCGGCATTTTTCTTCACCTGGAGCACATAATCCATATATTCATCCGAGAGGGCTTCGAAGAATGACACTGCTTTGGCAGCAATCACATGTTCAAGAGGCCCGCCCTGGATTCCCGGAAATACAGCTGAGTCAAGCAATTGCGACATCATTTTGATTTCGCCCTTTGGGGTGGTCAGTTTCCAGGGATTTTCAAAATCCTTGCCCATCAGGATCATCCCGCCACGAGGTCCGCGAAGGGTTTTGTGGGTGGTGGTGGTTACAATATGGCAATGGGGCAGCGGGTCGTTTAACAGGCCGCGTGCGATCAAACCTGCAGGGTGGGCTATGTCGGCAAGGAGCAGGGCCCCAATGCTGTCGGCTATTTGTCTCATCCTGCGGTAATCCCAGTCACGGGAGTAAGCTGAAGCGCCGGCTATAATCAGTTTTGGCTTGATGGCTAAAGCTTTTTCTTCCATTTTATCATAATCAATCACTCCCGATTCCTGCTCAACCTGGTAAGCCACTGCCTTATAAAGGATACCTGAAGAATTCACCGGTGATCCGTGCGAAAGGTGCCCGCCATGCGCAAGATCCAAGCCCATGAACGTATCGCCGGGCTTAAGGCAGGTCATGAGGACAGCCATATTGGCCTGGGCCCCTGAATGAGGTTGTACATTGGCCCATTCGGCGTTGAACAATTCTTTGGCACGGTCGATTGCCAGCTGCTCCGATTCATCCACATTTACACAACCCCCATAGTAGCGTTTGCCGGGATAACCCTCGGCATACTTGTTGGTAAGGCAGGAGCCCATGGCCTTCAACACCTGGTCGCTTACAAAGTTTTCGGAGGCGATCAGCTCCAGTCCGCTGGTTTGCCGATGCAATTCATTCTTGATGACCCTGAAAATCGCACTATCTTTTTTCATAACAAGTTATAATTTTGGAGATTAAATATCGTTGAACTAATTAAAGTGCTTCCGGAGCAACAAATGTAAAATTATTTCAGATAAAATCTTGATATTTGCTTGGGAAACTCCATAACAAAACTCAAAACTCAAAGATCAAAATTCAAAACCAGGGTTTAAAACTCAAAACTGAAAGATCCAAACTCAAAACCACTGTTTAAAACTCAACGCCACAGCATAAAACTCAAAACGTTAAGATCAAAACTCAAAACCAGAATCCTAAACTGAAAATCCCGGCAGATCAACAAGTTTAATCAATTCCCAATGAATCAAGTTCGAAATAACCGATTGATATATGGCCTGATTCAAAGATTTCTCAGATCATTTGTCACGTGTCACGTGTCACGTGTCACGTGTCACTCGTCACTCGTCACTCGTCATTCGTCTCTCGTTACTCGTCATTTGTCATTTTTCGTACTCCTCCTCCTCCTTCCAACGTTTCTTTTCGCGCAGCTCAGTGCCGGGCCTCCAATTACTATCAATCCTGGAGTTCCGGTGACATTGACGGCTAAATATGGTGAGGACTGGGTTGCAACTCCTGTGCAGCTGAATGATGATGACGTAAAAGGTCCTTTCGCACTTGATCCTGCCAATGATTTTGATTTTTTATTTTATGGTAATCTATATAAATCCTTCTCCATAGGTAGTAACGGATGGATCAGTTTTACCTATAATCCAAATTGGGGAGGAACAAGGAAGGCAATCAGCATCCCCAGTAATGCACCAAATAGCCCGCTTAATTGTATTCTTGGTCCTATGCAGGATTATAACCCGGAAGCACCTCAAAGTCCTTACGTTTACTATAAAACGATTGGTAGCAAGCCCAGTAGAAAACTAGTCGTAATGTGGTGTCAGACGCCAATAACCTGGTGTATGAATGATGTTGTCACTTTTCAAATAGTTCTTAACGAATTGGATAACAGCATTGAAAGCCATGTTTACTCAAAACCGTCCTGCACAGATCCAACTAATGACAAAGCGACATTGGGAATTCAAAATGAATATGGCACCATTGCTCTTTCACCCGGATATAACGTCTCAGCACTACCACTTTCTGAGCAGGCATGGAAATATGAGATTGACCCCAACGTTTTTTCGGGATATAAAGTAACTTCAATTAATTTTGAACTCCTTCCCATCACACCTGAAGATAAAATATCCTATGCCTGGTACCAGGGTTCGGAATTGATTTCCTCAGAAAAGTCACTCATTGTCACGCCTGATGTAACTACTACCTATACAGCCTGGTGCACAATCTGCAATGGCGCAACCTTCTCCAGCACCGTCACCGTTACTGTTGTTCCCCTGGTTCCTGATGCATTCACGCCAAATAATGACGGTGTAAACGATACATTTGAGATTCTTGGGCTCCCCCCTTCAAGCATAGCCGACTATCACATTGAGATTTACAACCGTTGGGGACAGCAGGTTTTCGCGGAAACCGACATCACTAAACCCTGGAATGGAAAAATGAACAATGGCGGCGAAATATGCCCCGATGGAGTTTATGTTTGGGTGATCTATTACCTGAAAGCAGATAAAACTAAGGTAAGCAACAAGGGGACAGTGACCCTGCTACGATAAAATCCCCTGCAGTAAATCAATTAAAACCTGTTTCCGGAAAGGCTTCTCAAGGTAATAATCAGCTCCTCGCGAAATTATGTACTCTTTTTCGTTTTGAAAAGTATATCCGGTAACGGCGATTATTGGCGTGTTCAGATATTCCGGCATTTTCCTGATTTCCGTGATCGCATCAATCCCATCCATTCCCGGCCCCAGGTTGATATCCATCAAAATGGCCTGGTACTTTGATTTTTTTACCATTTCCAGTGAAAGTTCCCCGGTGGTCGCCACGTCAAGCCGGAAATGCTTTTTCAAATACATTCCGACCAGTTCAATGTTGGCCTCGTTGTCTTCGACAAGAAGGATCATGGGGGGCTCAGTTATGGTTTTTTCAGCACGAATGACTTCTGATGTGGTTTCGGTTTTTTCAGGAGAAATTACCACTTTATCTTGTGATCCGTGTGATGGCAGGGTGATGATAAACGCAGTTCCCTTTCCAGGGTCACTCTCAATTACGATCGATCCCCTGAGCAACTCAACACTCTTACGTGCAATGGACAACCCAAGTCCGCTGCCTTCATAAGGACGGTTATAACCTTCATCGGCCTGCCTGAACTCCTCAAAAATCAATTTTTGCTTTTCCCGGGCAATTCCGATACCGGTATCTTTGATGACGATTTGAACCATGTCATTTTTATTGCCGGCATATTTTGCCTTCAGGGTAATTCCACCCGTAGTGGTGAATTTAACTGCATTTTCCATTATTTTGACAAGGCTCTTCTGCAGCAGATTTTCATCAGAAATAAAAAAAAGCTGCTCATCTGCTTGTATATCAAAGTTCAACCCTTTGATAATAACGGATTCCCTGAACATCTCAGCAGTTTTATAAACCAGTTTTGTTACATTTACCTTGGTCAGGTTCAACGTCAGCCCTCCTTCAAGCTGTGCATACAGCATGATCGAATCGAGGGTGTTTTGAAGCCGCTTGCCTGAGGTCAGAATATGTCCGGCCAAATCCTGCAGATCCTGCCCTGCTAATTCATTGTGAAGCATTTCAGAAAAACCAAGAATCCCGTTCATAGGGGTTCTGAACTCATGACTCATATTCTGCAGCATCGCAGATTTTAGCCGGCTTGATTCTTCTGCTGCCTGCTTTGCATGGATCAATTCTGTTTCATTCCGTTTATCATCTGTAATGTCCGACAAAATTCCACCGACCATCTCCTCTTCATTTCCCTCACCGCGCACAAGGTACCGTTGATCAAAAACCCACCTTATTGCTCCATCCGGCTTCCTGATCCGGTATTCACAAGCGTCGATTTCACGTGATGGAAGATCCTGAAGGAATTTTTCGAACAATAATTTATCCTCATCCAAAACCTGGTCAATCCAATGTTTTGGGCTGGCATTCATATCACCGGTTGACAACCCGAATATTTTTTCAAAGGCGGCATTGACTATGTATAATTTACTCCCATCCATGTTTGAGAGCCAAACAACGTCGAGCAGGTCATGGATCAAACGCTGGAACCGTTTTTCAGTTTGAGAAAGAACCGATTCAATCCTTTTTTTCTCGCGTTTCATGACGGTTTCGGCAAGTTCTCTTTTTACAGCCGGACCCAGCCGGTTCAAATGGGTTTTCATCAGGTAGTCATTGGCCCCGCCTTTCATGATATTAACTGCGATGTCTTCACCAACTGTTCCGGAAACCAGGATAAATGGGATATCAGGTTTTTTTGATTTAAACAGCTCCAGCGCTTCGTCACCGCCAAATCCGGGTAACGAATAGTCGGAAATCACTATATCCCATTCACCACGGGCCAAACCGGCCTCCATTTCCGCTTTTGTCTTAACCTGCAGGTGATCTACTTCAAACCCTTCCTTCTTCAAGTGTCTTACCACAAGCAAGGCATCGGTATCATTGTCTTCAACAAGCAGAAGCTTTAACTTTGTCATATGTTCTGAGATTACAGTATAAATGAACGTCGTTTAACTATGAGAACCTGAAAAAGAAGACCGCTCCTTTGCCAGGTTCACTTTCTGCGCCAATCCAGCCTGCGTGCTTCAGGATAATCCTGTTCACCGTGGCTAGTCCGATACCGGTTCCGGTAAACTGATCATCGCTGTGCAGGCGTTGAAAAGGGGTAAATAGTTTTCCATATTGCCTCATATCAAACCCTGCCCCATTGTCCCTGATATAAATGGTCTGCTTACCATCCTTTTCAGTCATCCCAAACTCAATGCTGCCCTCTTTTTCCTTTCCGGTATATTTCCATGCATTATCAAAAAGATTTTGCAGGGCTATCTGAACAAGCCGCGAATCGGCTTCAACGACCATTCCCTCCTGTATGATAATCTTAACTTGCCGGTCAGGGGTTCCTTTTTGTAACCTTGCACATATTTCTGAACCTATCATCGTAAGATTGATATCCGATTTCTCCAATTCCTGCCTTGCGATACGCGACAACTTTAGCAATTCATCGATCAGTACACTCATAGAGGTTACAGATTCACTGATTTTATTAAGAAAATCCCTGGCATTTTCATCCAAAGCCTGGGAATAATCTTCGACCAGCGCCTGAATCAAACCTTCTATCCTTCTCACCGGTGCCTTAAGATCATGGGAAACAGAATAGGAAAATGCTTCAAGTTCAAGGTTGGATGCGGTTAGCTGCCCGGTGCGGTCAGCCACTTTTTGTTCAAGACTTTCATTCAGTTTTCTGATTTCATCTGTCCTTTTCACTACAAGAATTTCAAGTTCCTTATCCCGTATCTGCCTGATACGGAATGCAAAAATGCCATAGGCCAGCGCTATAGCGAATATCAGGCACAGCGCAATGAACCACCATGACTGGTAAAAAAACGGATTGATATGAATGTTGACTGTTGCCTGATGCTCACTGATAATTCCCTGGTAATTTCTTACCTCTACCTTAAATGTATAATTCCCGTGGGGGACCTTGGTGTATATGGCAAAACGCCTCTCCCCGGCTTCAGTCCAGTCAGTATCGTAACCCTCCAGTTTGTATCTGAACGTCAGTTTTTCAGGTGCAATAAAACTCGGGGCAGTGTAACAGATCTCCAGGTGAATAACCCCGGCCGGAAGATCATAGAAATTACTTTTTTCTAAGGCCCTGTTATTCACTTTAATGGTGTCGACAGAAACCACCGGTGAAGTAAAATGCATGGCAAACTTTTTAGGCTCGATCTCAGCAATCCCTTCAGTCATTGAAAACCAGAGTTTCTGATCATGTGTGACACATCCGGCTGGGAAAACACCTCCAACACATCCCCCCTTGATACCCTCCTCCTCCCCAAGATTGATAATTCGGGGCAACTTGTTTAATCCTTTAGCATATCCGTTTACTTCATCTTTATTAACTATATAAATGCCATAGGATGTTCCGATCCAAAGGTTGCGCATCTCATCTTCCAAAATCTGGCATATTGCAGGCTGATTCAAATCAAGGCTGTCAAGCAGCGTGATTTTGCCCGTTGTGCCATCAATCCGGTTCAGCCCATGGTTCCCGGTTCCAACCCACATGGT
>CAISJJ010000110.1 GCA_903885595.1 uncultured Bacteroidales bacterium | reverse complement strand
TTTTCGGGACGCGGGACGCGGGACACGGGACAAATTTTTTCGGGACGCGGGACGCGGGACACGGGACCCAATAAAGTTGATCCAGAGTCAGTTAACGATCCATCGTCATCCGTCACTCGTCATTCGTCACTCGTCACTTCTGACAGGTCCCGCGTCCCGCGTCCCGTTTTTCTGCCCTGACCCCCATTGCCATGCGCCTTGAACTCAATGAGGCCATTAACCACTGTTCCCTGATAAACGACAGTTATAACTCCGATATCAACTCGCTCAGTATTGCCCTCGATTTTCTGAACCAGCAGAACCAGCAGAAAAAAAAGACCATCATTCTTTCCGATATTCTTCAAACCGGGCGAGATAAAGAGGAGCTCTACGAAGAAATTTCCTCGATGCTGCAGTCCCGCAATATCACCCGCATCATCGGGATTGGCCGTGACATGGTTAAATATGCCGGGAAATTCCAAATTCAAAAGGCTTTTTTTTCGACCACGGATGAATTTCTGCTGCACTTTCCGATCTCCTCATTTCAGAATGAGGCCATCCTGCTGAAGGGCGCCAGGATCTTTGAATTTGAGAAAATCAGCCAGGTGTTACAGCAGCAAGCCCATGAAACGGTCATGGAGATCAACCTGGATGCACTGATCCACAACTTGAATTTTTTCAGATCCGGGTTGCAACCTGGAACGAAAACCATGGCGATGGTCAAGGCTTTCTCCTATGGCAGCGGGAGCTATGAAATAGCCAATGTTTTGCAATATCACCGCGTTGATTACCTGGCAGTGGCCTATGCCGATGAGGGAGTTGAACTGCGAAAGGCGGGAATCCATCTTCCCATCATGGTGATGAGTCCCGAAGAACAGAGTCTCGACACGCTGCTGAAGTACAACCTGGAACCTGAAATTTACAATATTCACATTCTCACTTTACTTGAAGAGGCTATTGCCCGCAACCAAACATCGATCCAGCAGGAGGTGCGCATCCACATCAAACTGGATACAGGCATGCACCGACTGGGATTCACCGCATCAGAACTGGACGATTTGCTGGTACGCCTGAAACAGAATCCCGATCTCCGGGTGCAGTCGGTATTTTCGCATCTGGCCGCCAGTGAAGATGCCGCGGAGGATGACTTTACACGCAGCCAGATCGGTCAGTTCATATCACTGAGCGCCCGGATTACCGGTATGCTGGATTATCCGGTACTACGTCATGTATTGAACTCGGCTGGAATTCAGCGGTTTCCCGAAGCACAATTTGATATGGTGCGTCTGGGAATTGGATTGTATGGGGTGGGCGCCAATCGCGAAGAACAATCCCGGCTGCGGAATGTGAGTACGCTTAAATCGGTCATTACCCAGGTCAAACAGATCAGGGCAGGTGAGACCATCGGGTACAACCGTAAAGGCAGGGCAGAGAAAGATTCAGTCATCGCCATTGTGCCGGTTGGTTACGCCGACGGGTTGAACCGCCGCCTGGGCAACGGCCGCGGAAGGCTATATATCAACGGGAAACCAGCTCCAATCATCGGAAACATCTGCATGGACCTCACGATGATCGATGTGACCGGTTTTTGTTCCGCGACAGACAGTCCCGCGTCCCGCGTCCCATGTCCCGAAGAAAACAGTCCCGCGTCCCGTGTCCCGCGTCCCGAAGAAAACAGTCCCGCGTCCCGTGTCCCGCGTCCCGATTCCATCCAGGAAGGTACCGGGGTAGTCATCTTTGACGACACACATCCCGTCACGGAACTCGCGGAGGCAATCGGGACCATCCCTTACGAAGTGCTTACGGGGATTTCGCGGCGGGTGAAACGTATCTATTACTACGAATAAGCAATACCTCAATATTTTCTTTATTTTTGCCTTCTGATTTGGTTTTTATGGAGTCCCGCACACTCAGTATTTTAATTCCCGCATACAACGAAGCGGCTACCATCCATCACATTCTTGATAAGGTGCTTGCCGTTGAACTCATTGAAGATATTCAAAAAGAGATCATCATCATCAATGATTTCTCCAGAGACAATACGACAGGTGTTGTGGAGGCATATATTTCCGCCCACCGGCAGGTAAATATCCGGTTGATCAATCAGCCTGTCAACCAGGGTAAAGGGGCAGCGCTTCATCGCGGGATCGCTGAAGCTTCCGGCGATTTCATCATCATCCAGGATGCCGATCTTGAATACGATCCTGCTGAATACAATGTATTGCTGAAGCCTGTCCTGGATGGTTTTGCCGATGTCGTCTACGGTTCGCGATTTATGGGAGGCAAACCTCACCGTATCCTCTTCTTCTGGCATTCGATCGGGAACAAGCTCCTCACCTTCATTTCCAACATGTTCACCAATCTGAACCTAACCGATATGGAGACGTGTTATAAACTCTTCCGGGCAGAAATACTTAAAAAGGTCCACTTCAAGGAAAAACGTTTTGGATTTGAACCTGAAGTAACCTTAAAGATAGCCCGCTTCCCGAAGATCCGTATTTACGAAGTGGGTATTTCCTATTATGGCCGAACCTACGAGGAAGGGAAGAAAATCGGGATGAAGGATGCCTTTCGCGCGGTCTGGTGCCTGATAAAGTATAATGT
The DNA here is from genome assembly GCA_903885595.1 of uncultured Bacteroidales bacterium. GTDB lineage: Bacteria > Bacteroidota > Bacteroidia > Bacteroidales > FEN-979 > CAIVAT01. The sequence continues at coordinate 62,615 of CAISJJ010000110.1, read as the reverse complement.
TTTGGACAGGAAGTATTTGAAATGATTTGGGGATTTGAAAATTTGGGGATTTGAGGATTTTGGGATTTTGGGATTTTGGGATTTGAGGATTTTGGGATTTGAGGATTTGGGGATTTGAGGATTTTGGGATTTTGGGATTTGAGGATTTGAGGATTTGAGGATTTTGGGATTTGAGGATTTGAGGATTTGAGGATGAATATACAAATCAGGAATTTGATGAAAATTTAATAGAATGAGTGCAATTATACCTGAAGAATTCAAAATAGCAAGATCCTTCCTGTTTGAGGGTACTGTTTTCAATAATCCTTTCCGGCTCCGTAGGAGCCAAATCCTGGTAGCCCGCATACCCCCACCCCGAGCTCAGCGCGCCGTAGGTGCGCAATGCATTTTGGATTTGATTCTCCGGGAAATAATTTCGCACCTACGGCGCGAAATGCTCCTAAACCTCATCGTTCTACCAATATTGCGCACCTACGGAGCGCATGGAAGAATGTCACTGTCCCATGTGTTAACTTCACTGGTATACGAGCGCTCAATCAATAAAATTTAAATAGTCTCTTATTACCCGGATTTTGAATTTTGAACTTTGCGTTAGATTAAATACTCTGTTCGTGTTTAAAAATGGACCTTTCCGTAGATCAGTTTTTGCCGTGTTGCTTGCGCTTTTCCTGCTTGGGGTTTTTATCCTGGTGAATTATTCCCTTTCTTACCTGGATTCGCATCAAACACCTGATCCGTTGGAGCGGGTTGAGCGGGAAATACTGCCTGTACAATTTGAAAGTGGAGGGAGCCGCCTGACTTTTCATGATTTTGAATGGGGCAACATCCATGATACGGCATCACACCTGGCCGAACCGGGCTATTTTAGCAAGCAGTCCCTTAAAATGAATCCCGGGGTTCCCTTTTCGCCCGGACTCTGGATAAAGTTCAAAGATATTCCGGCCTCTCTACCAAAGCGTATCCAATCTCCTGTGTCACCTGATTCCGTTGCGACTAATGATAATTCTATTTGGATCCGGGCTGGTGGATTCGTCTGGTTTTCCTGTCCTCCCGCCGACCTGAAATGCTCGCTGGTGGCTACCTGCAACCACAACGGGGCTAATTATAAATATATGTTTGTCGGGCTGGAAACTGAAAATCTTATTTCAAACCAATGGAACTACGTCTCGATTGATTATCGTGTTCCGTCGCCCGCTGATCCCGAAGATGTGCTGCAGGCCTATTTCTGGTACCGGGGGGAAGGGGAGATGCTGGTGGATGATGTGGAGGTGAAAGTGTTTGCGAAGTAGCGAAATAGCGAGGTAGTGAGGTAGCGAGGTAGCGAAATAGCGAAATAGCGAGGTAGCGAAATAATTGTTTCTGATGCGGAAAAATTTAAAATTCGAAAGCTGGTTTTTTTATGCCTTATTCCTTGCATCGCTTGTGCTTGCCTGGTTTTTTCACAAGGATGCCGCGCGTTTTTCAGACCGCAGCGAACTGTGGTCCGACCGGGCCGGGTACTATATTTACCTTCCTGCAACTTTTTATTACCATTTCGATACGCATAAGATGCCGGCCGATCTGGATGTGCAGACCGGCGGAGGATTCAGCCTTGATACGCTGAACAATAAAATCGATACGAAATATACCTATGGCGTTGCGATGATGGCCTCTCCATTCTTCGCTACCGCCGCCCTTGTATCCGGGATTGCCGGTTATGATAACGAAAAGGGTTTTTCGATGCTGTTTATGCGCATGATGAGCTTGTCAGCTGTTGTCTACCTGCTCCTTGGTTTATGGTTCCTGAAAAAGTTCCTGGATTACTATTTTCAGCCGGTGGTCAGCTTTTTTGTCATCCTTGTGATTTTCCTGGGGACCAATCTCTTTTACTATTCACTCATCGATGGGATGATGTCGCATGTCTATTCCTTTTTCCTCTTTGGCCTGTTTCTCTTCGCCTTGAAGCGATATCAGGGTTCGGAATCCCGGCGCTGGTTCATCGTGCTGAGCATAACCCTTTCACTGGCCATCCTCATCCGCCCGACCAATATTCTGCTGGGATTGCTCTTCTTTGGCTGGGATTCGGCAGGTCCTGCCGGATGGCTCCATCGTATTAAAGCATTTCTGAAACCCAGGTTCATCCTGAGTTTTCTTTCGATCCTTTTCATAGTCTTTATGCCACAACTTATTTACTGGAAGTATCTCTCCGGAAACTGGCTCCATTTTTCATATCGCGGCGAGGGATTCACCAACTTTTTTCATCCAAAGATTGCCGGGGTTCTCTTTTCCCCGGTGAACGGATTGCTGACCTATACGCCCCTTATTTTTTTCTTCCTGGCTGGCATCTTTATCATGTTGTTCCGGAAAAAGCAGAATGGCTGTCTGATTGCCGGTTTGTTTATCATGGTGACCTTGATCTGTGCCTCCTGGAAAATGTGGTATTTCGGCTGTAGTTACGGTCAGCGCTCCTACATTGAATATTACACCATCCTGGCGGTTCCCTTCGGATATTTTACTACAGAGTTATTCAACATCAGGAAATTCTGGCTCAGCACGGCGCTGTTCTTTCTGCTGTTCCTTTTTACCTACTTTAACCTGAGGTTTACCACCTCGTTATACCGCTTCGAACGCTGTTATTACGGTTCCACCTGGGATTGGGAGCATTACCTGTGGAACCTCCAGCGGGCACGAATCCTTTCGCCTGTCCGCCAGGTTCAAACCTGGCAAAACGATTTCGAGAACATGGCGCTTTCTCCGGTTTTTAAACCATCACAGCTGTTTTCACGATCGGGTCAATACAGCATAGCTGCAACTGAAAAAGATGGTATAACTCCGTTATTTTCTACCCGGTTGGATGCGTTCGGCTATCCGTTCCCCAAGCTGATGGATGTTGAAATCCGGGCATTTAAAACAGAGAACCAGCCTACCGGCGCCTCCCTGAGTTATACCCTGACCCGCGGGAACGAGATCCTGTTCGGCGATGACCAACCGCTCGATGGACTCATACAAAACCAGGATACCTGGTCGAAGGTGAATAAAACCTTCATCATTCCCGATGTATATGATTCAACGCTTCAAATTAACATTTTCATCAAAAATCCAAAACTCGCGCTCCTTTATGCAGACGACCTGGAAATCAGATATCATTATGGATGGGAATGATCGTAAATCCCAAAATCACTACCTTTGCCGATATTTCATTGAACTTCCCATCAAAAGTTGCTGTTAATTGATTGCCGGATGACGTGGACCAAAAGCACAATTTTTCTGATCATAATACTGGCGCTCGCTTTTCCTACCGTGCAGAAGGTGTCGAATCTTTTTAAATCAAGGGGTCTCGAAGGGTATTTTCAACCAAGCCCGAGGCCGTTGTTCAGCCTGGCTGCGGTCACATCGGGGGAGTACCAGGCAAAGATGACCCCGCACATGGACCGGACGATTGGTTTTCACAACAACTTTACCAGGTTATTCAACCAATTCGATTTCACGCTGTTTTCTATTCCACATGCTTCCCGCATGATTGTTGGCGAAAATAATTATATCCAGGCCGATTCACATATTGATGCTTTTCTGGGGAATGATTTCGCCGGAAAAAAGTACATCGATGACAAAGTTGCCCGGTTAAAATATCTGCAGGATTATTTTTTAACAAAAAAAGGTGTAACCTTGCTGGTGATCATGGCGCCTGGCAAAGGATTCTATTATCCTGAAACGATCCCCGATCGCTTTATGAAATTGAAAAAGGGATTAACCAACAATGATTATTACTGCAGTCAGATGCAGAAAAACGGGATCAACCTGATTGATTTCAACCAATGGCTGATCAGCATGAAAGATACTTCACGCCACATACTCTATCCAAAAACGGGTATCCACTGGAGTTGCTATGGCGCCTGGCTTTGTGCCGATTCGCTGATAAGATACCTGGAAGTGCGGCTCAACCGGGCTCTTCCGCACATGGTGCTCGACAGCCTTGTTTACGAACCTGTTGCACGCCGCAAGGATAATGACCTCGACCGGGTTTTGAACCTGATGTGGCGGATTCCGGTCCCGGTGATGACCTATCCCGTTTTTCATCACGAATACAATGATTCATTGCCAAAACCCCCGGCCCTGTTCATCAGTGATAGTTTTTACTGGTACTGGCACGACAACGGAATCATTAAAAACACCTTCAACCAGGTTGAAATGTGGTATTATGACAAAGAGGTATACCCGATGCAACTGATCAGGCAGACAAGTACCGCATATGTAGACCTCGACCAGGCGATCAGCCGGCAGAAGGTGGTCATCCTGATGCAGACCAATGCCGGGTACGGTAATCTTGGTTACGGATTTGTCGACCGGGCATACGAGTACTATTATGCGGGCAATACCCCGGTAAAACGGATCATTGAGAACTTCAGGTCGAGTCCCGGCATGATGGCTATGCTGGAAGAAAAGGCAAGGGAACAGAACCTTCCGGTGGAGGCGGTTGCATTGACTGATGCAATTTTTCTGTATAACAATGAATTGAAACGAATTTCCAAATACAATTAACCTATGATCTTCAGCAGCAGTTTATTTTTGCTCTATTTCCTGCCTTTCTTTCTGATCGTCTATTTCCTGATCGACCAGCGTTACAAGAATTGGGTCCTGCTCATTGCCAGCGTTTTTTTCTATGCATGGGGAGCCCCGTTGTTTGTATTTGTGCTCATGGGGTCGGTCGTGGTTGATTTTGTGCTTGTAAGGCAAATGAGCCTGAAAACCGGATCGGCGCGCAGCGCTTTGTTCTGGATTTCCGTTGCCCTGAACCTGGCCCTGCTGCTCTATTTTAAATATATGAATTTCTTTGTCGACCAGTTCCAGGTGATGCTGGGCTGGTTTGGATCAAAACCGGCCGAATGGACAAAAATTGCGCTGCCTGTTGGCATTTCTTTCATTACTTTTCAAAAACTGGCATATACCTTTGAAGTACGTAAAAAACAACAACCGGTTTTTCAAAAATTACAGGATTACGCACTCTATATATTCATGTTCCCGCAGCTTTTATCGGGGCCCATTGTAAGGCCGGGCCAGATTGCTGCCCAGATCGCCGACCGGTCGGCGCAGGATCACATCGATTACCGCCTTACCGGGTTTTACCGGTTTATCATCGGACTTGCGAAGAAGGTCCTTATTGCCGATGTACTGGGTGTTACGGTTAATGAAATTTTTGCCCTTTCCTCTGCAGAATTGTCAAGCGGAATGGCCTGGATCGGTGCGATTGCCTATACTTTTCAGATCTATTTCGACTTTTCGGGTTATTCCGACATGGCCATCGGTCTGGCGCGGATGTTAGGCTTCAGGCTGCCCGAGAATTTCAACTCACCCTATGTGTCGCAAAGCATTACCGAGTTCTGGCGCCGGTGGCATATGACCCTTTCGTTCTGGTTCCGCGACTATATCTTTCTTCCGCTTGCCTATGCCACATCGCGTAAGCTGCCAAAAGAACATTACCTGGGGCTCAGGGCCGACAAGATCATTTACCTCATTGCCACCACCGTAACCTTCCTGTTGTGTGGCTTCTGGCACGGCGCCGCCTGGACCTTCATTCTGTGGGGCGCATACATGGGGGTGTTCCTGATCATCGACAGGCTCTTCCTGCTGAAGTACCTGAAAAAGGCAGGGAAGATCCCCTCCATCGTCCTTACCTTTTTCCTGCTCATGATCGGGTGGCTTATCTTCCGGTCGCAGTCGCTCGACGAAGCCTGGTTTTTTATCCGCCGGCTCTTCCTCTTCCAGGGCGGCGAGAACATGGTATGGCTTAACCCGAAATTCTGGACCATGCTGGTAATTGCTATTCTTTTCTCTTTCTGGGGCGGTTTTAAAAAAATCGAATCCTGGATCGAAAAACTCTATTTCAATCCCGGCAATGCCCTGATGATCACGTCCGCTGTCATCGCGATCCTCCTGTTTGTACTTAGCGAAGCTACGATCACCTCCTCCGGGTTCAGTCCATTCATTTATTTCAGGTTCTAAGATGAAATTGATTAAATGGACCATCCTGTTTGTCATTCTTTTGCTGCTCGTCTTTCCCTACGTTCAGATGCAGTTTGGTTTGGTTTCATCCAGGCCGCTTTCGGGTGTATTTACATCCACGCCCATGCCGGTTTTATCCTGTTCGACATTTATGAAGGGCGACTACCAGGAGCAATACCGTAAAAACCTGGAGGATTCCATCGGCTTTAAACCTGATTTTGTCAGGTTATTCAACCAGGTGGATTTTAGTCTGTTTTCAATCCCGCATGCCGAGCGGGTTGTGGTTGGCAAACGTAATGAGTTATTTGCGACTGGTTATATCCGGGGGTATATGGGTCAGGATTTTCCCGGCGAGCATTTCATTGATGAAAAAGTTAAAATGCTCCGGTTTGTCCAGAATTATCTCTGGGAAAACAAGCGGATTTTTGTTGTGGTCATCATTCCTCCTGATAAAGGCTCGTTGTACCCTGAATTAATTCCGGATCGGTTCCTGAAAGCGAAACCACATCAGACAGGCCGGGATTATTTTACTAAAAAGGCGCTTGAAGCCGGGGTCAATGTACTCGATTTTAATCCCTGGTTCATTGCCATGAAAGACACCTCACGGTACCGGTTGATTCCTCCCACAGGCGTTCACTGGAGTGACTGGGGGTCGTTTCTGGCTGCCGATTCGGCCATCAGGTATTTTGAAAGAAAGACGGGATTCACAATGCCCCGTATGATCCTTGATTCGATGGAGACCAGTTGGGAACCCCGTCATAAGGACGATGACATAAATAAAACGATGAACCTTATCTGGGATGCCCCTCATGAGATGCTGGCCTATCCCTGTTTTCATTTCAAAACCGACACAACCCAGCCTAAACCCTCGGCGCTGTTTATTGCCGACAGTTTTTTCTGGGGCTGGTGGGAGCAGCCTATTATTCAGAATCTGTTCAGGAATCAGGAGATCTGGTATTATGACAAGGATATATATCCTGATAGTTTTACAAAGATGAAATACACCTGGGAGGTTAACCTCAGGGAGGCCGTTGATCGGCAAAATATCGTCGTGCTGCTTCAGGTAGGCGCAGGAAGCGGTAATCCCGGCGCCGGGGTAATTGACCGGCTTTATGCCGAATTTGATACAACCCCGAACAATCCGATCAGGAAAATTGAGAACCAGATCCTGGCCGATTCCGCTTGGCTTGCCCTGGAAAAGGTGAAAGCCACGGAAAACAACCTGCCGTTGTCTGAAATTGTGAGAAGAGATGCAATCAATCTTTTCATTGATGAAATAAAGAAGAAAGATTAAAGTGTATGTATTTTGGTTTTGGTTCAGTCTTAATAATTTGTTGAATAGATGGATGTTAAAAAAATTACCCGGTTTGTCTTAAAAGACAAAATACCTTTAAACAGTAACGTTTTTTATTATATCTCGTTGCTGGTGATTGTTATAATAACAATTTACCCGTGGTTCAATACCGGGCTGGCCTGTGGAGATGACATGTCCACCTATTTAATCACCAGGTTTGGCAAGCATTTTTCAAATGCCAAACTCATTGCTGAATTACAGGGCCGCTTTCAGTTTTTTATTACATTGCCCATTCAAAGTCTGCCTTTTGCCTGGGACAACATGTTCGTGGTCAAACTTTTCCTGGTTATTCCTGTTTTATTTTGTCTTTTTCTCTTTTACAGGATTGTTCTGATCATTACGAAATCAAAGGAATTATCTGCTTTGTTCGTCCTTCTTTTTTTTGTTACTGCCCAGGTTTCCCGTCATACCAGTTTATTTGTCAACTATCCGTTTATTTTCACCTTCTCTTTCTCACTCCTTTTACTTGCCTATCTGCTGATCCATCAATACCAGAAAAAGAAAAATTACCGGGCTTTAATCCTTTCTGCTTTTCTGTTTGCATTTGGTTTATTGTTTTATGAGATGTACATCCTGTTTATATGGTTTGCATTCCTCTCAATCATTTACAACGCTTACCAGGAAGGGAAAAGAGGGTTTTCGCTGATGAAGGATGTTTTATTTCAATTCCTTCCTTTTCTCATTGTCATCATAAGCTATTTGTCAGCCTATGTCATATACGGTCATTATCATCCATCTCAGTATCTTGGCAATAAGATGGCCGAAAACAATACCATTCTCAATTCATTTTTCACTGTATTGTGGAGTTTGTCCTACAGTGCTTTCCCCTTGATGGTATATGATACTTCACGTGATTTTTTTCCTGTCAGAACTGATTTAATTGACGGCTATCATAACATTGTGCCCTACCTGTTTGCGCATGCACGTGTTGAATGGATTGTAAAATCAATACTGATCCTCGGGATGAGCTATTATCTTTTAATCAGAATTCCAAAAACATCGTACCGCACAATTCTGATCGGGTTTCTCCTGGCGGTGATGCTCACCTTTTTTCCGCATATTCCACTGGCACTGACTGAAAAATATATTTTTTTCGTTACAACACAAAACATGTTGGGATATGTAACTACTTTCTTTTCATTTTTCGGGGTACTGCTTTTTTTATCCGTTGTGACAGCATTATTATTAAATCTAACCCGTAATTTCACTTTATTGAGACATATTACCGCCCTGGTGGTCTCTGTCGGGTTTGTTTTTTGTGGCTTTCTTACTGATTTTTCTAATTTTTATATTACCCGTGATATTCGTCAGGCCAATCTCCGTTTGCTTGCAGTTGACGAAATGGTGAAATCGGAAAAATTTAAAGCAATTCCGCAGAATTCAAATATATATGGCGCTGATTTATGGATTAATCCGTCCTATATGGCCAGTGGATTGACAGTGCAGAACTTTGAATGGAGTTATTATTTCTATGCCAAATCGGAAATTTCTCAGGTGGTTTTTCAGCATGACAGCGCTTTTCTGAGTGCAATAAAAAAAACGCAGGAACCCGGTTACCGGATACTTTACAAACAGGCCTTTAAATCGGAGGATGCCCTCATCGCCCTGGCCCAGCTTAAAGTGCCTGGCGTAAATGATACCAGGATTGACTCCGTTTCAAATAAAATATTGATTGTTTACTACTCAAAGTACAAGCAGTTTTCTATTTCTTTTAAAAAACAGCCATCAGCTGCACAGGAGAAAACCAGCATTAAGATCAACCACATCAATGCCGAAATTGATCCGGGGGAGGATGTCGAATTTACTATTTATAATACCGTATTAAACAACACTGCCACAATTTTCACCATCGAAGGACCTGCGATTTTCATCAAAAGCATTCGTATATCGAATATGATAAACCGCGATTGTAAGGAATTTTATCTGTGACAATGTGACGGCAACCGCTGATTAACTGGTTCTTTTTTTTGTTCGGGGGAGCCTGGCGGAATTTGGGTGTCAATCTTTTTCAGCGCTGATAAAAAGTGACTGACTGGTTAATTTCAATAAAGGTATTTTTTCCAATAAATCTCCGATTATAATTGTTGGCTTTACCAGTTTATATGGGGTAGGGGGAATGAGGAAATCTCTGTATTCAATTTCAATATTTTTAAAACCGGACAAGGTAAGTTTTTTATGAATAAAGCTTTTTGTGAAGGCTTTTTCCGTAGGTTCCAGGTTTGCTTTTCTTCGAAAGTATGGTGTGGTATTAAAGATCAGGTAACAATAAGGATTTAAAAGATTCGGTTCAAGAAAGATAATCCGGCCCTTGTTTTTAAGTAACCTGCCCAGATTCACCAACGCCTGATCGATCTCGTAATATAAATGATGAAGAATGCCATTACCTACAATATAGTCAAATGTCTTGCCATCGAGTATTTCGGGGTGGTTAAAATCGAGGGCTTGAAACGTTAAGTTTGGCAATCTGAAGGTTTCTTTTGCTGTTGCAATAAACGGGCTGCACAAATCAGTTCCAAGAATATTATTTTTTGAATGCCGGGCTAAGAAAGAGGACAGATCACCCAGTCCACATCCGATTTCCAGAATGTCGGATTTTCTGGTTAGATCAATTTTATTCAGGATGTAAGAAAAACGTCGGTCATTTCTGACTTCCAATGTTTTAGAAGGCTTGAATCCCTGATTAAAACCCCTGTCGTCTTTAATGCTGACCATGTCGGCTTATCTTTCTTTGCTTTTATTGATCTTCTGCAGTAATTCCACGATCTGGGGTTCGGATAAAAACTGTTTCCCATTGTAAAATATCTTGCTCCGGATGTATTTTGGCCTGTTTTTTACCTCATCGATGACCTTCCCCAAATAATCACCCAACACACTGATGGAGATCAGTATAATCCCGCCTAACCCCAGCATGATCAGAACCAGGGTCGGAACACCCTGTGCATTTTGCGGAGGATTGATGAAATATTCGACGAGGTAGAAAAGGCTGAGCCCGACGGTGATTAAAAACACAATGAAACCGATGGTCTGAATCAGCTGCAGCGGTTTCTTGCTGAAAGAAAAGATTCCTTTCTTTGCCCACCAGAAATTTTTCGACAAACTATTCGTGCTTTTTCCAAACAACCGCTCCGGCCTGACGTAAGGAACACCGGTTTGTTTAAACCCGACCCAGGCCCGTAATCCCCTGATAAAAATATCTTTCTCTGTAAATTTGAGAATATAATGGACAACCTTTTTATCGATTAGCTAGAAATCACCGGCATCAACCGGGATCGACACTTCAGACAAATGATGAAAAATCCGGTAAAAAAGTTTGTAAAGGATCTGCATATAAAAGGGAGCCTCTCTTTTCACCCTTTCCCCGTAAATCACATCAAATCCCTCTTCCCACTTAACGATGAAATCTGCAATAACTTCGGGAGGATCCTGTCCATCGCCATCCATTAATACCACTGCGTCGCCCGATGAAAGTTCCATGCCGCTGACAAATGCCGATTGTGAACCAAAATTCCTGGAATGGGTTATCCCGATCACATGCTGATCATTATAACAAAGCTGGGAAATGACCTCTTCGTCGTTGTAAGGACTTGAGTCGTTTACGAAGATTATTTCGTAATCATAGCCTGATTGGGTAAATACTTTGGTAAGCCGTTCATACAATACAGGGATGGATTGATTGTCTTTATAACAGGCAATTATGGCTGAAATTTTCTTCTCTTTTACAGGGATGGAGATGTGTTTCGTTTTCCCGGCAAGTTCAACCTCCCATCGGGTAGTCAGGGATAACCCCTGGTCAAACGAAGTTTTATATTTCCAGCCCAAAATGGTCGCTGCATAGGTTGGATCACCATACCATTCCGACAGATCCCATTTACGGTTCTGCATGGTGCCGAAGGAGGGTTCAACCCGGAGGGAAAAAATCCGCTTTGCCGCATTGGCTACCTGTTCAATGGTGGTTTTTATTCCTGAGGCAACATTGACAGAAACCCCGGGATCGTTCAGGCAGGCAGTCAGCGCTGCCTTTACCATCGCATTGGTGGCATCATCGATATAGACAAAATCACGCGATATGTTCCGGTCGGTAAACTGCGGTAAATTTCCCTGTAAACAGTGGGAGATGAGTGCAGGGATCAGGCGATCGCGTTCTTCCCACGGTCCGTAGATGGAGTAGAATCTCAGGTTCACAGCCGGGAATTTATGGACTTTCCCGAAGTACTTGATCAGGTAAGAGGCCGATACTTTTGAAACAGCATAGTCGCTGTTCGGAACCAGGTCGCTGTTTTCAGCCGGCGATTTGCAGTTCAATCCATATTCGGAGGAGGTGCCGGCATGCACATAGGCGTGGCAACCTATTTCTGACAACGATTTTAACAGGTTGAATGTTCCCAGATAGTTTGTAAGATGAATTTTTCCGGAATCTGTTTGCCGTGAATAAGCCCCGTACGCAGCAAGGTTAAAAACGGTAGCCGGTCTGTATTCATTGATTACATCTGCCAACCGGTCATAATCCGTAATATCGGAGTTGATCAGTTTTTCTGATGGGATTCCGGCCAGTCTCCAGCTTTTCTGAGGGTTCCTGGAACAAGCAAAAACATCGTCCCTGACAGCGCTCAAACTATAAAACAAGTTTGCACCGATAAAACCGGAGGCGCCAAAAATGAGGACAGGACCTTTTAATTTTAATGCATCCTGTTTTTCAGTTTCCCCCCATGTGTCAACCCATTCAGTATATTTTGCCATGCTTTTCTACTGTAATCACTTATAAATCAATCATTTTTTCTATTTCAAGCCGGAGCGAATCCCTGTCAAGGCCATTTATTTCCTGATGATATGCCTGGCTCCCCGACAATCCATTTGGATAGCCTTTAACATAACAATGTGAAAACCTGCATGTGATTTGCTCTTCAAGAATAAGGGGTGCCAGGTTCTCCCCCAGTCCGCCCCTTCTTGTGTGTTCTTCAATTACGATCAGTTTTTTTGTTTTCCGCAGACTTTTCTTTAATTCTTCTGTAAGAACGAAAACGGGTATCTCAGATACTGCAAAAACATCTGCAACGTGTAATCCTTTATCAGAAACATCTTGAAGCATATTCAGGATAACAGGCCCCATGCCAACGACCGTTATTTTTTCGCCGGTTGCCAACTTTCTTATCGGCGAGAATGTTTCCGACATGACACCGGCTGGTTTGCAGCCGTATCCCAGCCTCAGGTAGGATGGTCCGCTGTATTCAAACATTTTATCAACCGCTCCTGCCACATCCTCATTACAGAAGGGAATGTAACAATGCATGTTCTGAAAAGAGCTCAAAACGGCCAGGTCTTCAATGGCGTGATGCGTAGCCCCCATTATGCCATAGCCAAATCCGCCGCCATTTCCGATCAGTTTCACATTGAGATTATGAAGGCAAACGTCGATCCTGATCTGCTCGGCCGGGCGGAAAACGATAAAAGGAGCAATGCTGTAACAAACCGGGATTAAATTCTCATAGGCCAGGCTGGCTGCGAGCGTGATCATGTTTTGTTCGCTCACCCCTGCATTGACGAACCTGTCGCCTATGGCATCCCGCAGGCTTTCCAGAGCCATAAATCCCAAATCACCGGTGAGGAAGATGATCTTTTCATTTGAAACCGCTAATTTTTCAATGGCCTGGGCAAACTCTTTTCGCATACTTTATTTGTCAATTTCCTTCAGGGCCTGTTCATACTGAGACAACTCCATAGGCAGGTAATGCCACTCAAGTTTGTTCTCCATATATGAAACGCCGCTTCCCTTGGTTGTGTTTGCAATAATACATTTGGGTTTATCCGGATCTGTCTGGTTCAGTTTATTAAATGCAGAATCAATGGATTGGAAATCATTTCCGTTCCCGGCCATGATAACTTCAAAATTAAATGATCTCCATTTTTCACTCAGGGGTTCCAGGTTTAACACCTCTTCGGTTTTCCCAAAGCCCTGCAGATTGTTATGATCAATCACAACAACCAGGTTATTCAGCTTATAATGACCGGCGAAAAGCGCTGCCTCCCAGGTAGATCCTTCATCACAGTCCCCCTCTGACAAGATGCAGCAGGCCTTGTTGGTTTTTTTCGTAAACCGGTTTGAGAAGGCAAAACCTGTTGCCAGCGATAAGCCATGTCCGAGACTGCCCGTGCCAAAATGAATGCCATTGACTTTGCGGTTGCAAGGCGGGTGCGCTGCCAGTAATGTTCCGTTTAAATAATAGGACTCAAGTAATTTTTTATCTATCAATCCTTTGTGGGCCAAAACGACATAAAGGGCCAGGGCAGCGTGACCTTTTGATAAAACAAACCGGTCGTTGCCACCCATGTAGTTAAAATATAAATAGATCAGAATGTCAAGGCATGACAGGGAAGCCCCGATATGACCAGCATTGGCCTTGTAATAAAGGGATAATATATCCTTCAGGCAGTCCTGCCTTACCGATGTAAGATGCTGAGTATTCATAGGTAATTAATGGTCCAAAAGTACAAAACATTTGGATGGGCTCCATTGAATCGATGAAAAATCAGGGTAAAAGTCGCCTACGACAGATGTTATGGATTTTGCACACCTGAGAAAGTAATTCAAAATCTGAAAAAAACAGATGAGTTACCCTGTTACTGAATTACTAACTTTTTATTCTCAAGTCCGGCCCTGGTTTGTATTTTTACAAGATAAATGCCTTTAGTCATCATGCTCACATTCAGTTCAATGGGAGTTTTATTCCGAAACCGGGAATGTATGATCTGTTCACCTTTCATATTGAAGATGTTAATTTCTGCTTCTCCAGGCAAATCGCTCTTACATTCGATGGTGATTTTATTAGTTGCGGGGTTGGGGTAAATGTTCAGAGTTGACGGAGGTAATTTGACTTCTTCGGTAAATACAATCCCTCCATTTGTGGTTTTCAGGATGGTCCCGCCAAAACCCACTGCATAACCGGTATTTGCGTCAGTGAAATAAACGGATGTCAATGAAGTTATGGTGCCACTTGGTAAAGGAATCCAGGATGAGCCGCCATCAATGGTTTTCAATATGGTGCCAAATTCTCCCACCACATAACCCGTATTTGGATCGGGAAAGTGAATTGAATTTAACCATTCTGCTGTACCGCTCGATAATTCAGTCCAGCTTAGGCCACCATCAGTTGTTTTCAGGATGGTTCCAAAAGTGCCTACTGCATAACCCGTGTCGTCGTCAGTAAAATAATCCAAAGTCAGGGCATTGCTTGTCGGGCTGCCTAAACTGTTCCAGGTTGTACCTCCATCATTGGTTTTTATGATAATTCCGGCATCGCCAACTGCGTAGCCGGTATTGACACTGGGAAAATTAACTGATCCCAGCCAGTTTGTTGTACCACTATTCAGGGAGAACCAGCTTGAACCACCGTCGATTGTTTTTAAAATTGTTCCCTCACCACCCACAACATAACCCGTATTGGCATCCGTAAAACAAACGGAATATAGCACGTTAATAGTTCCACTTGGTATAATTGTCCAGGTTGCGCCCCCATTGACAGTTTTTACAATGGTTCCCCAATCGCCCACCGCATAACCGACATTGACATCAATAAACCAAACGGAATACAGCCAATCGGTTGCTCCGGTTAACAAAGGAATCCAGGTTATTCCACCATTAGTGGTTTTCAGGATTGTTCCCATGCTTCCCGCAGCGACATAACCTATATTGGGACTAACAAAGGTAACTGACCATAAATCATTTGTTATTCCACTCGGGAAAACCGACCATGATATACCAGCGTTTGTTGTTTTTAAAATATTTCCTGCACCCCAGTTTCCCCCTGCTACAAAACCCGTAACATCATCCGTAAAAAAAGCTGAAAATAATTCATTCATAATTCCACTGGATAAATTGGTCCAGGAAGTACCCCCGTTGATGGTTTTTAAAATTGTTCCTGCATCTCCAACCACATAACCATTATTTTCTGAAGTAAAGTAAACTGAATTTAAGCGTTTTGTTGTTCCACTCGATAAAACAGTCCAGGTTGTTCCGCCATCAAGGGTTTTTAAAATGGTTCCAGACACACCAGCGACATATCCAATCAGGTCATCGGTAAAATAAACAGAAACTAGTTTATTCGTTGTCCCACTTGAAGAACCGGTCCAGTGCATGCCGCCGTCGGTGGTTTTTAAAATGGTTCCGCCCTCACCCACAGCATAGCCCGTATTTGAAGTGGTAAAGAAAACCGAATACAAATTTTCTGTTGTTCCGCTCGCTACAATAGTCCATGATATTCCGCCATCGATGGTTTTCAGGATTGTTCCCTCCTGCCAACCTTCCCCCACTACATAGCCCGTGTTGGCATCGGTGAACCAGACAGATGATAATGAAAATGTGGTCCCACTTGATAAAATCGTCCAGGTTGCACCGCCATCAGTAGTTTTAATGATGATGCCGTTACTCCCCACACAATAGCCGGAAAGAGCATCTGTAAAATTGACTGAATACAGCTGTTCAACTATTCCAGTCGACAGAACATTCCAGCTCCAACCACCATCGGTGGTTTTCATAATAAATTCGCCAGCTCCCACCACATAGCCAGTATATAAACTGGGAAAGCAAACTGACCTTAAGGAATAACCTGGAATTAGAGGATTTTGCCATGTCCACTGAGAAAAACCAAACATTGAAAAAAACCATAAACACAATAGAAGAAATATCTTTTTCATGGGGATAAATTTCCTGATTCATTTACATTGATTGAACCTGATGATCGGATAGAATAAAATGAACGATATCAAATTTATACTATTTTAATCAAGTTTCAACCTGTAAGGAAAAAGTATTATTGACATGACAATTTTTTCGAATGTTATGACATTAACCCGGAATGTTCAAATATAAAACCCGGCCAACAAACCCCTTTCCCCGCTTTGCGAATTTTCGTAATTTTGCCTGGATTTAAAAGGCGATTCACAGTTTCATGCACAATTTCAAAGTAATTCTTCTTTTTTTGATGCTGCTTGTCCTGGCCAGCCCGGCCATCCAGTCGGGACGGCACGTAATAAAGGAGCCGGATCTGAAGGGTTTTTTTCAAAAGAAGGATCGTCCGTCGCTGAAGCTATTTACCTGGCGGCGATGGCTTTCAGGCGAATTCCAGCAGACTTATTCCGACCGGCTGAATGACCATGCCGGCTTTTACAACACGCTGATCCGCCTCAACAATCAATATGATTACAGCCTCTACGGAATGATTCATGCCCAGGGTTTTATCGGGGGAAAAAGCAGGTACCTCTTCGAGGAGGATTACATCCATGAATATACCGGGAATTATTTCATCGGGAAGGCGGCCATTGATAAGAAGCTGGCACGGCTTAAAAATGTCGCCGACAGTCTTCGCGCCCATCATATCCCGTTGATCCTGGTTTTTGAACCCGGCAAGGCCAGCTTTTACCCCGAATATATTCCACGGCGGTTTCATCCCGAAAACAGAGCCCTCTCCAACTACGATTACTTTGTTCAGCGCAGCCGCGAACTGGGCCTTCCGTTCATGGATATGAACAGCTATTTCATCGCAATGAAGGATACAGCCAGGTATCCGCTGTTCCCGCGCTATGGCATGCACTGGAGCCTGTATGGCGTAACCCATGCCGTTGATACCCTGACCCGGTTTATTGAATCGGCCACCGGCAAACTATTGCCTTATTTCACTACCCGCTACCTCGCTACCTCGCTTCTTCCCAGGGGAACGGATAACGACATCGGCGAACTGCTCAACCTGGCATGTCCCCTGCGACCAACCCCGGGGGCCTATCCAGCCATTGCCTTCAGCCCCGAACCTGCTGCATCATTGTCGGCGCTGGTGATTGCCGACAGCTATTATATCAATATCTATGAGGATTACGGAAGTAAGATTTTCAAGACACAGGATTACTGGTACTACAATAAAAAGGTCTATCCCTACCAGAATAACAACCCGCCCCTGTACGTTGACAAATCAAATCTGCGGGATAAACTCATGAATTACAATGTCGTGCTGCTGATGGTTTCGGAGATCAATCTCCATTGCGGATTCTGGAATTTTGCCGATGAAACCTACCTGGCTTTTCATCCTGAGATAAAAGATCCGCTGCTGTACGGTATTGAAAATGAGATCAGGAACGACCGTGAGTGGTTCCGTTTCACTGTGAACAAGGCACGGGTACAGGCGAAGTCGCTGGAAGAGATGATCAGGGCCGATGCCGAATATACATTTTTCACAAACTACGCCAATCTCACGGGAAAAACCTCCCTCGACACGATCCAGTACATTGCGCTCACGATCAAAAACAGTCCTGAATGGCTGGCGCTGGTCGAAAAGAAAGCAACCGAACGGAACATCGGGCTCGATTCAATGGTGATGCTCGATGCCATTTATACCTATGACCAATCGAAAAAAAATCGCTAAATTTGGACCTTCACTGACACGTAATAATCAATGTTAACCGCAAAGACTAAGAGTCTGCTTAAAATTATTAGCTTATTGGATTCTAATCAATTAAAAAATAATTTGTTTTGCCTGTAAATGGCTGAATATGACCTCTCCCCAACCCTCCCCTTGGAGGGGAGGGAGATACTCGACCAGAACTTT
The DNA here is from genome assembly GCA_903885595.1 of uncultured Bacteroidales bacterium. Classification (GTDB taxonomy): domain Bacteria; phylum Bacteroidota; class Bacteroidia; order Bacteroidales; family FEN-979; genus CAIVAT01. The sequence continues at coordinate 44,693 of CAISJJ010000110.1, read as the reverse complement.
TATCATATATCGTTGAAAATAAAGTAGATAATTTATTTCAAAGTTCGAAAACTGACTTGTGGTTTATAAAAAGATCGATGATTGTGCCATCAGAAAAATCATATAAAATGATCCCTTGCATCATTCAGGTAAAGGGTCTCCCTCTCCTTCAAGAAGAGGGCCGGGGAGAGGTCACTATAAATCAGGAATTTGAAAAAAATTGGAATTGAACACTTTTTTTGCTCAAACAGGATCAACACTATGAAATGCCCATACTAACTTTGTTCATACCAACCGTGAACGTTAATTTATGGGTATTCCATGTGACCATTAAAAAACAAATTATTAACACATGAAACACAGCATCATACTTTTTGCCCTGACGATTATACTATTTTCCGGGGTACATATATTTGCTCAGGATCTTCCTGCTGAAACTATGCCGGAGCCAAAGCCGCTCACACCCGCTGAATTGTTTGTGCTCTCCAACATACCGCTGCTGGAGCTTCCCGATGCCTACAAAGGTCCCGATGCGCCCTTGTTGCCGGTGAGCGTGGATAATTCGACCAAAAAATACTTCAGGTCTATCACTAACCAGTCGGGTTACGAATGCGGACAATCATCGGGGATCGCCTTTAATTTCACCTATGAAATTGACCGGCTTCGCAATCTTGCCGCCAACCAGCCAGCCACCACTTATCCCACCCATTTTACGTGGGACTTTCTGAACAATGGCGAGAACTACCAGGGCGCCAGTTTTTTTGATTCCTGGGAAATCGTCAGGGCATGCGGAAATATGAATGTGGAAGATTATGGCGGTACGCTTGATTTCGGTGGCTATAAGCGGTGGATTTCGGGATATAATGTCTATTATAACGGTATGAAAAACCGTCTGAATTCCGTCAAGGCAATCAGGTGCGACACCCCCGAAGGAATCATGACGCTGAAGTACTGGATCTATGATCACATCGAAGGATCTGCCATCGGCGGCGTTGGGAACATTTACGGTTCCTATTTTTGCACACCTTCCGACGTTCTTCCTCCCAATACACCTGAAGCAGGCAAGTATGTTCAAACCTTCTGGGGAAGCCACGCCTCCCATGGATATACTGTTTGCGGGTACAACGACTCCATCCGTTTCGATTTCAATAACGACGGGCAATACACCAACAACCTTGACATCAACGGCGATGGCGTGGTTGACGTACATGACTGGGAAATGGGCGGCGTGAAGTTTTCCAATGGATATTCCGGTCCGGGCTGCAGCAACCTGGGGTTTTGCTATACCATGTATAAAAACCTGGCCGATGCCATTGAGATCGGGGGTATCTGGAACCATACCATTTATGTCATTGATGTAAAGGAGGCCTGTTTCCCGCCTCTGACCATGAAAATCACCCTGAAGCATACCTCGCGGAATAAACTTAAAGTTACCGCCGGCATCAGCACCGATCTCAACGCCACCACGCCATCTTATGTGCAGGATTTTCCCATTTTCAACTACCAGGGCGGTGATTATTACATGCAGGGAGGGTCAGATGAAGCTGCCAAGACCATTGAATTCGGACTTGACCTGGCGCCGCTGTGCAACCAGATAACCAGCGGACAGCCGGCAAAGTATTTCCTTCAGGTTCAGGAAAAAGATCCGGGTGGGTTGGATGCCGGAGAGATTGTAGGCTGGTCATTGATTGACTATACCGGTGATATTCCTGTGATTACCAGTTACCCAAGCTTGCATACAGCAATTCAAAATAACACCACGACCCGGCTTGGCCTGAATTACACATTGACTTTTGAGCAACCGGAAATAACAACAGATACGCTTCCCCCGGCGCCCCTTTATCAACCCTATGATGTAACCTTGTCGGCCAGCGGAGGATCCGCCCCTTACCTCTGGGATGCAAAACTCGATTACCCTGAAAGTATCAGTACCGCATCCTTTCCGGCCATTACTGCCGAGAAACTGACGCTGACCAACAACAACTCAGGTTACGCGGTTAAAAACCTCGATTTCAATTTCCCGTTCTTTAAAAAAATGGTAAGTAAAATTTATGTCTATGCCGATGGCTTTATCCTGTTTGATGACCAGCCCTATGAATGGCCTTATTTGATTGACGGTATGCTTTTATTCAAAGAGACGGGAATCCTTTCTCCCTTCATGACCGACCTGAATATAAACGCCTCCGGCGGGCAGGGTATCTGGTATGAAGGGACTACCGACTATGCCATTTTCCGGTGGAAAGCATCCATATATAACATGCAGGGAACCACCAATCTGAATTTTGCTGTCAAATTATTTCCCAATGGCACCATTGAGTTTTACTATGGAGAAATGGTCTATTCGCTCGGTGTCACCTGGACAGGAGGAATATCGGGAGGTGACAACAAGAATTACCAGTTCTCCCTGTTAAACAACGGGCCGGTCATCACCACCAATACATTGGATAAATTTTCAACCTGCAGCTATCCGACTGAAATGCAGATCACAGAAGACGGGCATTTTACGGGCACTCCATCGGAAGCCTACCAGAACCGTCCCATAAAATTCCGTGTAACCGATAACAACAATATCACCGCTGTAAAAACATTATTATTCGGATCCTCAGGATTGTTTGTAACCCACACCATTTCCTCTGGTGGCGACAGCCTGATTGAATATGGGGATACCGCTCATGTTAATCTTCAGATCAGCAACATCGGTACGCAGGCCATGCACAATATCACGATCTCGGTCACCGGGAATGATCCGTTTATCACCCTTGCCGACACTGTTGAATTTCTTTCCGTGATCAATGGAGGAGAAACCCTTTTGCTCGATGATGTCTTCAATTTCCTGGTGGCGCCCAATATCCCCGATCGTCATTCGTTCAGGCTGACGATGAGCGTGGTTTCTGATGAAGTGAATTTTATACGAACGATAGGGCTTACTGCGCATGCCCCGTTACTGCAGATCAGTCAAACGCTGCTGGTCGATGGCGATAACGGAATGCTCGATCCCGGGGAGACTGCTGATTTGCTGGTTACCTATAAAAATTCAGGAAGCGCCAAAGCTTCCGGTATTGAGGTTGAACTGGTCTCCCTTGACAGCGCACTCACCATCACCCCGGGATCAGGGATAATCGGAGAGTTGAAACCCGATTCCTCCTTTACCCTTACACTGCAGGCAACGGCCTCTCATAACGCTTCCTTTGAACACCTGTATCAATTACGATCGGCGTTGACAGCCAGCAACAATTTTTCCCTCGTGGATACGCTGTTTCTCCTTTCAGGTCAGATTCTTGAGGATTTTGAAACCGGCACCATGCTGAAATTTCCATGGATCGGGAGTGGACAATGGCCATGGCATGTAGCGTCAAACCTGCCATATGAAGGCATTTACAGTTGTCGTTCAGGGGGCATCACTGACAATGCCGAAAGTATCCTGACTGTTGGTGTACAGGTGCTTACCGGTGGAGAAATCAGTTTCTGGAAATATGTATCCTGTGAACACGATCCGAGCGGAAACTTAAATTACGACTGGCTCTCTTTCAGCATTGACGGTTTCGAACTCGGCCGTTGGGACGGAGAGATAACCTGGAGTAAGGAAACATACTCTGTCATGCCTGGGTTCCATACCTTCTCCTGGGTTTATCATAAGGATTATTCAGTAAGTACCGGATATGATGGCGCGCTCATTGATTTTCTGCAAATGCCGTTGATTGACGGGGCCCTGCCGCAGCTTTCCGTCAATCAGGCTTCATTTGAAAAATCGTTGGTTCCGGGTCAGTCCACCGGCGATTCCTTTACGTTGACAAACCTTGGCGGAGGTATCCTGGAATATTCCGTCATTGTAATGGATACTACGGCCAATGCCGACGGTGACCAGGTTGACAATCTCAACGGATCATCCCTCACCTGTGCCACATCGGAATTTGTGCCCGGCCAGGCATTCAACTGGATATTGACGGCACATAATACGAGTCCCGACAATGAATACATCCGGGATATCAAACTTGAATTCCCCGAAGGAATGACCGTCAGCAATGCTTCAAATTTTTCGGGAGGATCGCTGGGAGAGCTTGTATTACAGGAAGAACCGGGAAGTGGGACCACGATGCTGAACTGGCATGGAGAAAGCTCCGGAGGACGCGGTGTGCTCAAGCCCGGTGAATACGCCACAGCTTATATTACCGGAACGATCACCGGAAATTTCATGAATGATATTTTCATGGTTTATGATCTTGGCGGAGACAGTATCGGCGGGGCTCCCCATCATCAGGCAGGCCATATCAGGGTAATGAATTCAGGACTTTTCAATAACTGGCTGACGGCAGGTAACACAACCGGTATTCTTATGCATGATCAGAGCGCGACCATACCCCTGGACTTTGATGCAACGGATTTAAATCCTGGCACATATCATTGTTGTATAATCGCACGCGATTATTTTAACAATAAGATCGTTATACCGGTCACCCTGAATGTAGCCTGGCCGGTGGCCGCCGAGGAGCCCGGCAGTGTTGGTGAGACCCGGCTGACGGGCAGTTTTCCCAATCCGTTCAGCGAGGAGACCCGCCTCCATTTTAAGGTAAAGCATGCAACAGCGGTTTCGGTCACCATTTACAATATGCAGGGAATGGTAGTTCGTACCTTGTGCAATGCCATGATGCCGGCTGGCGACAATACATTGGTGTGGGATGGCAGGGATGTTAAGGGAAATCGTGTGGCAGCAGGGATTTATACCTGCCAGATGAAGACCGCCGATTATTCGGGCAGTGTAAAGATGATTGTTATCCGTTAAGCGCCGCTGCATGAGCAAGAGATCGAAAAAGCTGCTGCTTTTCAGCCTGATGTTGTTTTTCTCTATCGTCATCCTGGCGCTGGGGCTGAAGTATTTTCCCTTCACCAAGGTGATGAAGATGCCGGCCGGGTCGGAACAGGCATTTGTAAATCCCCAAAAAACAGATGATCTCTCGCCCAACACACTCTATTATGATTTTGAAATAGCCCCTGGAAAAGAGATGCCCGGTGGTTTCTACAAAGGATTGGCCCACTCGGGACAATATTCGGTAAAAGCCTTTGGCCAGAACAGTTTCAGCGTGACGGTGGAACGAACGGCTAAGGAGATCGGGATGCAAAACCTGAAAGCCGTGGCATTCAGCGCCTGGATTTATGTTTTTCCCACAAAAAACGAGGTAAAGGGGAGTATGGTTTTTACGGCATCCAATGAATTGGGGGTAAATGTATGCTGGGAGGGGATCGGGATCGTTGAACCTGAAGTTCCCCGGGGAAAATGGTTCAAAGTCAGCAAGTATGTCGACCTGACGCCCATCACGTTTAAACCCGGTTACAAAATCCAGGTCTATTTCTGGAACAACAGCAGCACCGACATCCTGATCGATGATTATGCGGTGGTTTTTGGCGGACCGGTCGACCGGCGGGGTGACTCAGCCTGGATTGACATGACAAAACCTGCCGGCTATGTACCCCGTTTCAACTACCCGCCATTCCCTGTTTCTCTCCTTGAAAAGGAGAACACCGGGACAAAACAAAAGCTGGCGGAAATCAATGCAAATGATAATGTTATTGCAGGCGATTTTCTGAACACCGGCAACGACGGGATTTTTGTAATAGGGCAGGATGGCCGTCCGGCTGCCTGGTCATATTGTGCTGAAAAGAATGAATTCCAAAAGGTAATCCTTGAGGTTTCACCGGGATTTGCCGGTTTACAACCGGTTAAAAAGATAATGAAAGGCCGGGTTTTGGGGACAACCTCCGAACAACTCATCCTGGCCGGCGATAAAGGCTGGATGCTCTGTGCACTTGAACCGGTCAGCAAACCGTGTGGTGAGCCTGGCTCACTGAAGACCAGCCTGAAGATACTCTGGAAATCGGACACCCCTGAATCATCCCTTTTTGTTGGCGATTTCAATGGCGACCGAAGGTCTGAAATCCTTGTCATTGGCGATAATGGTTCATGGAAAGTGATGGCATTTGAACAGGCGGGAAATGCGGGTGGCAGCTGGAAGGTGATGGCCGAAGATGACCAGGATCCGGTGATGATTTGGAATAAAATCAACCAGGAATTAGGTATTTCAGTCGGAAAATTTATTCCGGGTTCAGCCGGCGAGCAGGTTCTTTCTGTTGCCAGGCAAAAGAGCGATGGAAAGTATTCCTACGCTCTGCTGAGGTTCAACACATCCCGAAAAAAATGGGATCCGATGTTCAGTGATAAACAGAACTTCACAGGGAAAACTATTGGCCTGGATACGCTGAAACCCTCCGACCTCTTTTTCACGGCCGGCACAGGTAATGGCAATGAGGTAAAGGTATTCCGGTATAACCGCGACTGGCGCTTCGATCTCAAGGAGATGCGATTCAACGATACAACCTTCAGGATTATTGCCTCTCTTGATTTTCAAGGGTATGACAAGGATCAGAATCCAAAGTATTATGAGACATTGCGCATGATCCCCGGATATTTTCGGGATGCTTCTTCATTCTCCTTTCTTACCACCGGCAGTGTAGCTAAAGAGCGGCAGTATGATTCCGTTTTACCCGATTTTGTTCATCTTTACGCCATTCCCATAAACAAGTAACTGAACATAATGAACCAATACCTCCGATATCTCCTGCTAATCCTCCTCCATCCGTGGTTACTGATCTCCTGTGGCCAGCCGACCAAATCGCTGGAGGTGGCGAGTGAACTGTTCGTGGTGAAGGATTTTAATCCCACGATCAACCGTAAACAAGGCGAACCGCTCTATCTCGACTACACCGAGGCCATTACCAGGGGCTTTATCATTCCTACCACCAGGCAGGCGGAGGATGGGTTTTTTCATTTCGGGTTCAAAGTAAAAAACACAGGGACGACACCCCAGAACTTTTATTATAAAATATTTTACCAGAACGATTCCTATAAATTCCCCGAACGCGACCCGGCTGATACTACGAGGCAACACCCTGATGCGTGGGAGAATTTTTATGGAAGCTGGGAGGAGGTTGCCACAACCTTTGCCGAAACGGGGATCATCCCGGCCGATAATGATTTTCATGCTGTTGAAAATAGATTCCGTATTGTCGGAAATCCAAGGGATGAGCAGCGTTACTATGCCGATAACCAGAACGACCGGTGGAAACGCAATCCCCGCGTCGGAAATTACAGCTTCATGCTTGTGGTTACCACGGAAATGAATGTCAAACAGAAGGTCATTCCTGAAAATGTACAGAATATCGGGATTCAGCACGAATCGGGTTTTGTGAACCCTTACTTCTTCTTCCTTTATGGAGCCGGCAAATCACTGAAGAATACCATCGTGCAGCAATCGCCGGTTCTGCTGAAGGTGATAGCCGCTCCCGATCCGGGGGCAGGGGTGTATGTTAACCCCAAAGAAATGTCGGGCAAGGATGATGGAAAATCAAAGTTATCGGGTTGTGGAGCGGATCCGGGGCTCTATTCTTCGGCACAATTTGATCAGTTTTTTCACTTCATCGACGCAGGAACGAAAATGAACAACATTCCGGTAATAGCCGATATCCTCAACAGCAATTATTCAAGGATGGACTACAACTGGAACAAAAGGTTTTACCGCAAAGAGGAATTGATTGCGATTACCCCTACGGTTACCCCCAATCCTTGTGAAACAGTGATTTCCGACCCGGTCGACCATAAAATAACGATCAGGAATCCTAAGTCCGAATTCGGCAAATGGCAGAAACAAAATGTCGGGGTAATTACCCGCCATGGTCTTACATTCGGGAAATACACAGTCAAATGCAAGCTGACCGAGCTGCTGAATAAAAATAACATGTGGAATGGCTTGACCAACGCGATCTGGCTCATCACACAATCGCAGGCCGAATGGAATTTTCGCCGGTCCTGCAGCAAGGAAGGCTATATGGCCAACTATTATGGCGGCCAGCAGGATCAGCGTGTAAAAAATGTTGGCTATTCCGAGATCGACTTCGAAATCCTTAAAACCGTACCCTATTGCCCGGCCTGGGTCTTACCTCCGGCCTATTTCGAAGGTATCGACGACCAGTACCATGTACAAAACTGGAATGTCCCATTTCCCGAGGAGATCCTTGCCGATGATGACAAGATCACCGTTTCATGCACCAACTGGGATATGGCATGCTGGCAGCCCGACGAATTCAATGCCGGCTGTTATCCTGTTCATTACGAAAATAAGACCTACTGGGCGCACCGCTGGGATAAGAACTACCGTGCGCTTACCCAGAAAACCCCTGAACGCGATGATGAACTGTTCGGATCGCCCTATTATTATTTCCAGATCGAATGGCAACCCGATAAAATCATCTGGCGGGTAGGCCCCGAAAAGGATAAACTCCGTGTGGTCGGATACCAGGATGATAAAGTTACCTCTATCCCGAATAACCAGATGCTGCTCATCATAACCCAGGAATTCCACAATACCAAATGGTGGATTGGTTCAGCCTATTCGCAGGATAATACGCCCTTTCCTGAAAAGGACTATGTTGGAGAGATTTTTGAGCTGACCATTGAATAGGATATTATCCCTTAGGGCCGATTGATGGATGGATTTCAGCGTTAACATTGAGAAAAATTTAATAAATTCGCACGATTTTTTAATAAGACAAACAACCAATAAACTATTACAATTATGAAAAACGTAAAAATTTCAGGTCTGATCATGATCATGCTGGTAGCCATGCTGTCCGTCTCTTGTTCCAGCGACAAATCAACAGAGAAAACCACCTTTCAGAATCCTGAATTATTGAAAATTTTAAAAGATGCTGACTGGGCCTTCTGGACTGCAACGACCGGCACTGAAATCAAATTTGCAGGCGAGGACAAAGTAATTATCATGGAGTGGCTGAAGGATCCGGTATCCCAGGCTTGGAACCGCACAGGATCAGATGTGGGGACACTTGAATTTCTGGATGAAAACTGGTTTGTTGTGAAATATAACAAAAAAAGCACAGCCTATTTATTCACCAGGAGCAACAGTACATTTGAAAGTTCCGACGGCGCTATATTCGGAAAGAACCAGATAAACGCGTTTCGTTTGAAGAAATAGTTTGGCGGTTTGCTTATTACGCACTAAGAGACTGTTTAAAATTGATTTTGCTATCTCGTAACTATTTGAAAACTATTAACTATTCACTCTTCGCTTTTCATTTATCGCTTTTCACTTTTCACAATGCAATAATTTAATGTATAGTGAACAAAGTATAATTTCCAGTGAAAAATGAATAAAGAAAAGTGAAGAGTTTTACCAAATTTAAACAGTCTTTAATTCTTCTGCAGGCATTAAAAATAAAAATCATGAAGATAATAATTTTAGGCGCCGGCCTGGTGGGCGCTCCGATGGCTCTTGACCTTTCCCATGATCCGGAATTCGAAGTAACCATTGCCGATATCAGCCAGGATTCGCTCCGTAATGTTGTTGAACGACAAAGGGCACAGAGCACAGAGCACAGGGTACAGGGCACAGGGCACGGGGAGATAAAAACAATTCTGGCAGATCTCAGTGATCCGTCGTATGTTGCCAGACTGGTTGCCGATTTCGACATGGTGATCAATGCGGTGCCGGGTTTTATGGGGTTTCAAACGCTTAAGGCTATCATTGGCGCAGGGAAGAACGTGGTTGATATTGCCTTCTTTATTGAGGACCCCTTCGAACTTGATGAACTGGCCCGGAAAAATAACGTAACTGCCATAATGGATATGGGGGTTGCTCCCGGAATGTGTAACGTACTTATCGGTTACGCTGATCATCTGTTGGATGAAACGGAAAACATCCTCTATATGGTGGGCGGTCTTCCCGAAATCCGCGAATGGCCCTATGAATACAAGGCGGTTTTTTCGCCGGTTGATGTGATCGAGGAATACACCCGGCCTGCCCGTTACATTGAAAATGGAAAATTTATTGTTAAACCGGCGCTTTCCGACCCCGAACTGCTGAACTTCCCGGGTATCGGAACACTTGAAGCCTTCAACACCGACGGACTGCGTTCGTTGGCCCATACGGTGAAATGTGCCAACATGAAGGAGAAAACCCTGAGGTATCCGGGCCACATCGAAAAGATGCGTGTTTTGCGTGAAACCGGTTTTTTCAGCCAGGAAGAAATTGAGGTGCGCGGAATTCGTGTTAAGCCTATGGATCTTACGGCAAAGCTGCTTTTTCCGAAATGGAAGCTGAAAGAGGGGGAGGTTGACATAACCGTAATGCAGGTAATGGTTGAGGGTAAGAAGGACGGAAAAAAAGTCAGGTATACCTGGGATCTCTATGATAAATACGATCCCGCATCCCGCATCCATTCCATGGCCCGTACAACAGGCTATTCGGCTACGGTGGCGCTGCGCATGATTACCGCAGGACTCTACTCGCGCAAAGGAATTTCTGTTCCTGAATTCATTGGCATGCAGCCTGAATGTGTTGCTTTTCTGCTCAATGGATTGAAAGAGCGGGGCGTTATTTACAGGGAAAGTCAGGAGATGATTTAAAACTCATCGGTGTCAATCTCCTGCTTTTTCTTCTTTTGTTTTACAGGAGCAGGAGATCCCTCTTCTCCGCAATCGAATTCAACATCAATCGGCTTTGATGGCGCCGCGAAATCATCTTTGGAATATCGAAGTCCGGGGTCGCCGTAAACCCGCTGCATATAAAGGGCCCAGATGGGAAGCGCCATATTGGCGCCCTGCCCGAGGGTGATCGACCTGAAATGGGCCGCCCGGTCTTCACAGCCAACCCATACGCCTGTCACGAGTTCAGGGGTTATGCCCATGAACCAGCCATCACTTTGGTTTTGGGTTGTCCCGGTTTTTCCGGCAATAGGATTGTCGAATCCGTATTTATAACGCAGCCTGACACTGGTTCCACCCTCCACCACGCCCTTCATCAACTGGATCATCAGGTAGGCGGTTTCTTCACTGATGGCTTCCTGCGACTTTGCGTTGAATGTCTGGAGAACATTGCCGTTTTTATCTTCAATGCGCGTAAAGAAGATAGGTTCAATGTAAACACCTTTATTTGCGAAAACACTCATAGCGCCTACCATTTCGTATAGGGTGAGATCGCACGATCCCAGGGCAATCGAATATACAGCCGGGATATCGCTGGTAACACCCATCTTATGGGCCATTGCCACCACTGCCTTGGGAGAATATTTCCTTATGAGCTGTCCCGAAACCCAGTTGTTCGAGTTAGCCAGCGCCCATTTCAGGGTGACCTGTTGCCCACGCCGCTCATCGCTGGAACTTTCAGGCGCCCACACCTGTCCATTGCCAAGGTCGATGACTGGCTGCACATTGGGGTAACGCGAACAGGGCGATTCGCCCTCCTGCATGGCCAGTGTATACAGGAATGGTTTAAAGGTCGAACCTACCTGCCGTTTGCTTAATTTGACATGATCATACTGGAAGAACCGGTAATCAATGCCACCCACATAGGCCTTCACATATCCTGAATGCGGGTCCATTGACATCAGCCCCGACTGAAGGAAGAATTTATAATAGCGGATAGAATCCATGGGGGTCATTACTGTATCGATCTCGCCGCGGTACGAAAAAACCTTCATTTTGGCAGGCACCTTAAAGTCCTGCAGGATCTGTGCATCAGAGTATCCCTCTGTTTTCAGACGATAATACCGGTCAGTGCGCCGCATGGCCGAAAGCAGGAGGTTGTTGGTCTCCTTTTTTGTAACATCTTCTTCAAAAACAAATGGCGCATTCGGAATTCCTTTCCAGTGGTCGAAGAAAGAGGGCTGGAGCTCTTTACCAAGATATTCTCTCATGGCTCTTTCAGCATATTCCTGCATCTTGTAGTTGATGGTTGTGTATACCTTAAGCCCGTCACGGTAAAGATTATAGGGTGTTCCGTCTTCCTTGGGATGCTGCGTGCACCATTCGGCCAGCACCATGCGAAGGTATTCGCGAAAATAGGTGGCAATGCCGGTCGTATGATCCTGCAGGCGGTAATTGGTCATGTCGACCGGGATTTTTTTCAGTGAATCGAAGTCGGTGGCGCTTATATATTCATATTTGGCCATTTGACTTAAAACGGTATTCCGGCGTTCAAATGCACGGGCAGGATTGCGAACGGGGCTGAACCAGGTTGGGGCTTTCAGGATGCCAATGAGCATCGCAGCCTCTTCGACACCCAGCTGATCGGGTTCTTTGTTGAAATAGGTTTTTGCAGCTGATTTAATCCCGTACGACTGACTTCCGAAATCAACAGTATTGAGATACATAGCCAGGATTTCATCCTTGGAATAATTGCGTTCAAGCTTTACTGCGGTGATCCATTCTTTGAATTTGATCATTACGGTTTCCCAAAAAGTCCTGTTCTGTTTTCGGGGAAAAAGGTTTTTCGCAAGTTGCTGGGTGATGGTGGATCCTCCTCCTTTTGACGAACCGGTGGTCATACCCCACATCACGCGAAAGATGGCGATCACGTCGATCCCCGAATGTTCCCCGAACCGGGCGTCTTCGGTGGCGATAAGTGCATTGATCACATTGGGGGAGAGATCCTGGTACTGCGTGTTGGAGCGGTTTTCAATGTAGTATTTTCCCAGCAGTTTGCCATCAACTGAGATCACTTCAGTAGCCAGGTTACTTTTAGGATTTTCAAGCTCCTCGAAAGTGGGCATCTTGCCAAACAGTCCATAGGTGACGGAGATAAAGAACAGGGCGATCAGGACAATTACGACTAAATAGGAAATCCAAAATCCTTTTACGAATTTTTTATAACGTGTGGCTTTGGATTGAGGGTTGGGCATCTCGTTCAGGATCGGGATATGTGAAATGGAGTTGTTCATTCTTTTTCAATACGTAAACCAATATCGCTGATACCTTTAAGTTCGTTCACGCGCATTGCCTGTTCGAGTACAAACCGGTATGTTCCCTTCTGCTTGAACCTGACGCCTTTTTGAAAGAGAAAACGGCTGAACTTCACGCTGCCCATACCCGATCCAAACCAGCGGCCATCGTAATCGGCCAGGGTAAGTTCAAGTGTATCACGCGCGATTTTCCCATCGGGGAACCCGGTATTCAGGAAAAGGTAAAGGTTGCAGTAAGGATATTCAGTTGAATTCCGGACATTCAGATAAACATTGTAACGCGGTACGATATCGGTAACAGACACTTCGAAATTTACCTTGTGATTCACGTTCCATGTTCCCTTTTCAATAGCGGAATTTTCCTCGAATATCCTTTTTGTATCGCAGGAAGTAATTACTCCGACTATTAAAAGGATAAGCAGGAGGGCTTTCTTTTCAAGGTTCAATTGCATGGTATGCTTGCGCAAACTGAAATCGTTTATAAATGGTCAAAACGGGTGAGGTCATCCTGAACCGAACCGTTGTCGAATTCCGATTTTTTCTCGGTTATTTGTGAAAAATCTTCAAGTTTTTCAGGTAGCTTTCCCTTCTTGTTTTCTTCCTGGATCGAAATGACATTATCAACCGGAATGGCCATCAGGTTGCCCGGTTCATTGATGTAGGAATACCACATGAGTCGCTGAAAAATGTCAGTCTTCTGGTGTGTTGCTTCCCCACGCCTGGTCTTAAGCCGTATCTCCGTGCTGGGTAACCCCTTTATTGCGTCAACATAGGTTTCATATTCATAATTGAGGCAACATTTGAGTTTTCCACATTGCCCTGCAAGTTTCTGCGGGTTGAGGGACAGTTGCTGAACGCGTGCCGAGTTGGTGGTTACCGATTTGAAATCACTCATCCAGGTAGAACAGCAAAGTTCCCGGCCGCATGAGCCAATCCCTCCAAGCCGGCTTGCCTCCTGCCTGGCTCCGATCTGCCGCATCTCGATGCGTACCTTGAATTCCTCGGCCATCAGTTTGATCAACTCCCTGAAATCGACACGGTCTTCGGCGGTATAATAAAAAATGGCCTTGGTATTATCGCCCTGGATTTCCACATCGTTGATCTTCATCAGCAATCCAAGCTGGTCGGCGATATCACGCGAGCGGTACATCGTTGAGATCTCAGACTCAACGGCGGCAATCCATTTCTCGATGTCGGTTAACCTTGCTTTGCGATACACTTTTTTAATATCATCAGGATTTGATGCCGGGTTCTTTTTCCTGAGCTGGAAACGAACCATTTCACCGACCATACTCACAATGCCAATGTCATGCCCCGGCGATGCTTCAACGGCGACTATTTCCCCCACTGTAAGTTCCATCTCAGGCGACAGACGGAAATAGTCCTTACGGCTGTTTTTAAACCGTACTTCTACTATGTCGGGCGACTTCGATCCTTCGGGAACAGGAACTGTCTTCAGCCAATCAAAAGAATCAAATTTGCTGCAACTGTGCTGAAACACAGTATCATTCTTGTTAAAAAGCCTTGGGGACTGGCAGCAACCCCGGCTCAGGAAAGGATTGTGGATCTGCCGGGCCTGTCGGAATTCATAAATACCTGTTTCATCTGCAATTACTTCCTGCGGTATTGTCCCCTGGGGTTGAACCGGCGTGCCTTCAGTGTTATCCATATCCTTTTAAAATCCTTACAAAGGTATGAAATTCGGTTTAAACTGCCGAACAATTTTCAGCGACAGGTCAAGGAAAAGGGTGGAGGTATGGGCATTGCGTTCAACGTGGAAGATCGCATCGTTTAGCAGGGTGTTGAATTCGATGAGTTTATCAGAGGTGATGAAAGGAGAGAAATCACGAATAAATTTCAGTTCTTCGCCCTCGAGACCGTCCGGAACCAATTGCCTGTAATTCATCGTGGCGCAGTATCCGACAACCTTCAACGCGTATATCAGAAAGCTCTTTTGTTTTTCCCTGCCTGCTTTGGTGATTTCCGATGCGAATCCAATCAGTTCAGGAATTTTTCCTGCATAGCATGACCGCATCCAATGACGGAAGGGCTCAAAATGTATGGAGTCCTCTTCAGTTTTTCCATATCCGGGGATAACAGATTTTGGAATTTTTACCATCAGTGTGCGTGAGAGAATTGTCTTGATGATCTGATCAGGTTCCTCTGAAAGCAGGATGAAGAGCGTTTTTTCAGGAGGCTCCTCAAGGATCTTTAACAACTTTGGGGCCGCTGAATAGAATAGTTTTTCAACCATCCAGATAATCATTACCTTGTAGTCTGACTCATAGCTTTTATAACTCAGGGTAGTGATAATTTCGTTGCAATCCTCGGCGTTGATAATGCCCTGCTTGTTTTCGATGCCAATTGTTTCATACCAGCCCTGCAGTCCCGACTGGAAGTTGTTCTCGAGCAAAAACTTCCGCCAGTCCTCTATAAAATGCTTACTCTGTGGTTTTTTAGTGACCCGCTTGGTTGTAGCAACCGGATAAATAAAGTGCAGATCCGGATGGATCAGTTTCTGGTATTTTACACAGGAAGGACAAACCCCGCAGGAGTCAATATTCCCGGCAACTCCCTGCTTATTCGTGCAGTTAATAAATTGGGCGTAGGCGATGGCCAATGCAAATTTCCGGCTATTCTCCGGTCCGAAAAATAATTGGGCATGACTCACCCGCTGATCCAGAACCGTTTGAATCAGTTTGCGTTTAATATCTTCGTTGCCGGTTATTTCGCTGAATCTCATGTATCAGGGACTTTTATACTTTGTTTCGATCATGTTGATGGACATCCGGTTACAAAATTAGTTGATTTTCCCGGTTTTCCCGGTTCATTGAATCCGATAGCCAAAACAATATATTTTTCCGGATATACCAATTTAACCGCCCGAGATCATCAGCATCTCTGATGTCGTATAGCTGATGGGAGAACTGCCACTGAAAATCCTGGCCATAAATATCGGCCCAGCATTTAACGGCCGTTTTAATCATTCTGATAACCTTCCCGGGAGAGGTGATGCTATGATCGGTCGACATCAGCAAATGGATGTGGTTAGGCATGATCACCCATGTTTTAAGAACGACTCCCTGCCTGATACCGGGCAAACGGGATAAAACATATTCAGCGATTTTCCCCATGGGAAGCAAATCGACGCACCCATCCCTGATTACCCCGAAACTGTTTACCTTGGAACGTGGATATAGCGTTGCAAAATAGTGACCTGAAAGCTGATTATCACGTTGTTCAGCCTTTTTTTCAGTTGAAGAATCAGCAAAGAAAAAACCGTCAGGGACAGGATTTTCCCTCATTGCAAAAATGTTTTTTGCATGGTTGATTAACTTGTGTTTTAATAGTGGTTTCATTGCCAGAAGATTTCAGGGACAGTGATTGCTGAGTGTTGCATGTTGCCCGATTTGGGCTCAGGGATCAATGAAACCGAGCGGACCGGGTAATTCAGAACTTTCTTTTTCTTTCCAATAAAACAAATCCTGGAATCAAGCTCTACTATTTTGAAACGGATCATAGTTGCCATATCTTTAAGTTTTTAAGGAAATTATTAAGTTTTCTGGTTACATTTTTGTCTGTTGCCTGCCTGCCCGAAAGGCAGACAGGACAGACAGCGAATGACATTCATGGTTGTTATGAACCTTGTCCTTATGGGTATTTCATGTGTAAATTATTTTGATTTCAATGGTCACATGGAATACCCATAAATTAATATGCACGGTTGTTATGAACCTTGTCCTTATGGGTATTTCATGATTCTGACTGTCTCAGATATTTCACCCGCATATATTTGCATTATATACAGTCCGGCAGGAAATGCCGACAGTGAAAATTCATGCTTCTTTTCACCTGTCAATTCGGTGGTCATCAGTTTTTCTCCTTGTACACCGAATAATTCAACTGTTAACATGCCGAATTCTCCTCCCCCTTTTTGTTCCAGGGTATAGAGGCCTGTTGTCGGATTCGGATAAACAACGAAGTTTGGATTTTCATAACCATCTCCATTGACGGTCATGGCAATACTATTGGAAATGGCCGGATTGCATGCAACGCAAAGCAGGTCGGATGTCAGAATGCAAACCACCTTGTCGTTGTTGGAGGGAACAAACGTGAAGACCGGGCTGTTGGCACCCGCGCCCACTCCATTTACCATCCACTGGTAGGCCGGATGTATGCCGCCATTGACAGGCGCAGCAGTAAACGTGACACTGGTACCTGATGAAACCGGGTTAGCTGAAGCCTCAATGTTAACACTTACAAATTTGATCTCATTTACAACCATGATAACTGTGTTCGAGATAACCGGGTTTTCAGGGGTACATGTAAAACCGGCGCTGAGTTCACAGGTCACCGCATCGTTGTTTGTCATGATACCGGTAAAGATGGGTATGTTGGCGCCTGCATTTACGCCATTGACTTTCCATTGGTACTGAGGATTGCTGCCACCGTTTATCACTGTTGCTGCAAAGGTGACGGGGGTCCCCGGACATACCGGATTAGCTGAAGGAGTAATTGCAATGCTTACTTCGAGCGCAGGGTTGACAATCATGATCACCGTGTTCGATGTTGCAGGATTGCCGGTGGTACACGGTTGGCTTGATGTCATGACACACCATACTTCATCACCATCAACCGGGATGTATGAGAACTGGGGGCTGTTTACACCCTGGTCAATCCCATTCACAAGCCACTGATATACAGGAGTTGTACCACCGTTTACTGGTGTTGCGGTAAATGTTACGGTATTTCCTTCGCATATCGGGTTGGCATCGGCCTCAATCGTCAGATTTGAAGCGGAGTAAGAGATCTCTTCAATAACCGCGCTGCCGTTCATCAATGTGTTCCCCATCAGGTTGGTTCCAACAATAGTATAAATGCCCGCCAACAGGTTTTCCCATGTAAGTGGAAGTCCTGTTCCCGCAACAGGGTTGCCATGGTTTATCCCGTCTTTCCTTAACTGGTAGTTTACATTGGTTTGCGAACCACTCAGCGTTACAGGCAATCCGGGGCTGCCAGCACAATAATATCCTGATCCTGCAACATCAAAAACATCAGGTGCGGCTGCGGTACCGGTAAATGTGCTGAAAGAATTGAGCCCGCTGGCAGTAAGCTGATGCAGCGTTCCATTGCTTATGTCATAGGTAGTGAAAGGCAGGGGATCTACTCTTACACAATAAATCTGATCTTCCGTACCGGAAACATCCTCAGCGACATATTGAAAGAGGGCATTGCACGAAAATGCTGACATGGCGCCCGAAGTAATGATCCAGTAACGGTTCAGGTAATTGCCGGTGTTGGGATCAGCCGGATACTTGGCATTGACAAGTCTGACCCCGGCATGATTTCCCGCTTCAAATATTCCACTGGTAAAGTTCAGTGTGACAG
The DNA here is from genome assembly GCA_903885595.1 of uncultured Bacteroidales bacterium. GTDB lineage: Bacteria > Bacteroidota > Bacteroidia > Bacteroidales > FEN-979 > CAIVAT01. The sequence goes on along the minus strand of CAISJJ010000110.1, from coordinate 26,522 downwards.
GGGTATATTCAGCAGTCAGCGTATGATCTCCAACCGGGTAGGTAAAACTTCCGGGAGCGGAAAATTCTTTTTTTACCTGGCCGGTACTTGTCGCGACAATCATCGCCGACGCCGATGGAGTCCCTGTTATTGCGGAGGAAGGTCCAAAAATCAGATCACTCGCCCCCAGTGTCAGCAAACCATAGGTGAGTTGTAAATTGCCCTGCGTCGTTACATTCGTGTTTAGGATAACCCCATCACCATTTGCAATTTCAATGGTTGAGTTTGCATTCCCCGTTATTGAACCGGCACCGGAAATTGCCTGGGAACAAATTCCGTTCATTGTTACTGTTCCTGGTGCTTCCGGAGCGAAATTGAGAACACCTCCTGTCCCGGTAAAAATATTCCCTTTGATGGAATGGCCCGGGGTTCCGGTCATATTGATGTTTAAGGTGCCATTGGTGATGGTGAGATTATTAACGGATAGGGGATTATTACCATCAGGTGAGATCGTGGTGCCGTTTGCATCGAGCTCAAAATTTGCATAGCTTCTGCCGGAAAACGAGACGGGAACTCCGTCGATAACTTTATACAGGCTCCCGGGTTGAAATATGACTACGCTATAAGGCTGTGCCGCACCGAATGGATCAAGACCGGCCTGGTGAATGAATGATGATCCGTTTGTAAACATTACAGATGCCAGGGAAGTTGTTCCAAACGGATTTCCCGTTGAGTGGGTTCCGGCGGTATAGGAGGCGCCAAAAGAAAAGGTGATCGCCCCGGGGTCGGCAGCAGTCAGGTGATGGGCTGTTTCGGTTGCCGGGGAGGAAATTATCTGGCCGCCTATGCTGCCTGTTGCACCTGTTCCAACCGCAATTGAAATGGCATTGGAACCATTCAGAATTAATGAAGAGCCCGCCTGCACCTCAAAATCGGGGCCGTTACCTCCCCCTATGTTGAGGATGGATGCTGCATCACTTTGCAGGTTAACCGTTGTGCTGCCGGAAATAATTAACTGCCCGATCGTTTGAGTTGGAATACCCGTGATCGTGCAGGTGTTCCCTGAAAACACCCGCAAAATATCATTAACCATTGGAGAAGTGCGGGTTGGTGTCCAGTTGCCAGGAGTTGTCCAGTTGGCTGTTCCGGTCTGATTCCAGGTATAGGTCAGCGGCGCTGATCCCCCGTTTGCAGTGATTGAAACATCATCAACTCCAAGCGCCTGTGCGTTGGATGTGGTTGTGCCGCTTGTTACAGAATAGTTCCAGGCAAGGTATAAATTACTCCCGGCGGCAAGCATTACCGGTAGCGTTTTTCCAGAGATGTTTGTAGTAGCACCAGGCGCTTCCGGGTATCCCGTATTGGTTGGATCAGGACCCGCGAAACTGGTTAAAAAATCATCGCCCGCCAGCGTCCAGCTAATGCCATCCGTGGAATAATAGAGCCGAACCGAAAAACCTGCCGTGTTGGTGCCATCGCGATATTTTTCAACAGCATAGCTGACGGTGAAATCGCTGATCGGAATGGTCCCGTTATTAAAAAAGTGGAGATAAATGTTCACACTTTTTGAAGCAGTGCCCGTAGAGAGTCCGCCAACCGCCCGGTCGGTCGCAGTCGTTGCATCTCCCGCACCATAATTATAGATACCGTTGCCCGCAGTTGTCGACATGTTATTGCCGGCCCTTTGTTCAGTCGCTGTTCCTGCTGCAGCATAGGACCCAACGGTTCGTACTGTTGTGATTTTATCAGCTTTCCAACCAACAGGCAGTGTCGCTGTCGCTGTGGGGCCGATTGAGAAATTTTCGGTGATCGTACTTCCTGCCGAAATGCCCACCTGTGCCCACCCCTGGTAAATGATACCTAAGGTCAGCATCCATGCTAAGAAAAATGTTTTCATAGTTAAAAGTTTTGAGGGGTACATACTAAAAATCATTATTTTGATTTTATAGCTTAATCGGCTAAACCGGAAAAGGTCAATTGGTTGTTAATAACTTTTTGGATCTGTTTTGTATATCTTTGTCCACCATAACAAAATGGGACCAAGTCATAATCAATCAATCAAATAATTGGAATGCATTTTATTCAGCGGATGTGAACCCAAACAGTAAAGTGCGGGACATGTACGCAAATATTCCTGGGGGGGGCAATCTTCCTTACGAATAAATTCCTGGAACGAGCCAATGCAGAAACAGGGGAGGAGGCGCTGGAAGGGATTTTATTATTGACCATGGAACCGTCATCGTCAAAATGCAACGGTTCAAAACCTGCTTATCGGAAGCGGAGAAAATGTTAGTGTTCTGCCCGGGACCATCTTTATCGTATCCGGGGACATAACCTTACAACATTCAATTTCAATATGAAATTGGAATTCGGTTTTCAGATAACCTTCGCGCACATGAACTCACGGTTCATGCGGGCAATGTTTGAACGGGAGATGAGTTTGGGACATTCTGCCTCACAGGCATAGGTGTTGGTACAGTTTCCAAATCCAAGTTCATCCATTTTTTTGACCATCTTTTTCACACGTTGTTTGGCCTCGATTTGTCCCTGGGGCAATAAGGCAAACTGGGATATCTTGGCAGATACAAAGAGCATGGCCGAGGCATTCTTACATGCTGCTACGCAGGCGCCACATCCAATACAGGCAGCTGCATCCATGGAGAGCTCGGAATTTTCCTTGCCGACCAGGATATTATTTGCTTCTGCAGCGCCACCGGTATTCACCGAGATATAGCCTCCCTCCTGGATGATCTTATCAAAAGCCGAACGATCGACCATCAAATCTTTTATTACGGGAAATGGCCTGGCACGCCATGGTTCGATCACAATGGTGTCACCGTCTTTGAATTTCCGCATGTGAAGCTGGCAGGCCGTTACGGCATCATCAGGACCATGGGGACGGCCGTTGATATACAAACTGCACATTCCGCAGATGCCTTCCCGGCAGTCGTGATCAAATACAACAGGATCTTCATTCCTGCCGATCAGTTCTTCATTCAGGATGTCGAGCATCTCCAGAAAAGAACAATTGGGAGAAATATTTTTCAACGGATAAATAACAAATTTACCGGAGGATTTTGAATCCTTTTGCCGCCAGATTTTTAATGTAAGATCCATAATTTTTCAGAATTCAAAGTTCAAAACGCAAAATTCAAAATTAAAATTCGACAGTTAGTTATTGGATATTCGATATTCGATATTCGATATTCATTTTATTTATACACCCTCTGCTTCACCTCAATCTCCTCATAAGCCAGCTCTTCCTTGTGCAGCTTAAACTGTCCTTCCGAAACATATTCCCATGCAGCAACATACTTGTAATCTTCATCGTTGCGCTTACATTCTCCCTCTTCGGTCTGGTACTCTTCACGGAAATGGCCTCCGCAGCTCTCATTGCGGTTTAATGCATCGTAAGCCAGCAATTCTCCAAGTTCAAGGAAGTCGGCAACACGGTTGGCTTTCTCAAGCTCGACATTCAACTCTTGCATGGTTCCGGGGATCTTAACATCCTTCCAGAATTCTGCACGTAATTTTTTAATCAGTTCAATGGCTTTCTTAAGTCCTGTTTCGTTGCGTGCCATTCCAACATACTCCCACATGATCTTGCCAAGTTCCTTATGGAAGTGGTCAACAGATTTGGATCCTTTGACGGTCATCAGTTTCTCAAGCCGCGCCTTTACAGCTTTTTCTGCTTCTGCAAATTCGGCCTTGTCTGTCGACATCCGTGCAACCCGGATCTCACCGGCCAGGTAATTCTGAATGGTGTATGGCAATACAAAGTAACCATCGGCAAGCCCCTGCATAAGGGCGGAAGCGCCGAGGCGGTTGGCGCCATGATCAGAGAAGTTGGCTTCACCCGCGGCAAACAGACCTGTTACTGAAGTCTGCAGTTCATAGTCGACCCAGGTGCCCCCCATGGTGTAATGAACGGCGGGATAGATCATCATCGGGTTTTCATAGGGATTTTCATCCACGATCTTTTCATACATCTGGAAAAGGTTGCCATAACGCTCTTCGATGACATTTTTCCCCAGGCGTCCGATCGACTCCCTGAAATCGAGGAAAACGGCCAGCCCGGTTGATCCAACGCCAAAACCGGCATCGCAGCGCTCTTTTGCGGCACGGGATGCCACATCGCGGGGTACCAGATTCCCGAAGGCAGGATAACGTCGCTCGAGGAAATAGTCGCGGTTCTCTTCGGCAATGTCATTAGCCTTTAGCTTTCCACTACGGTGGGCTGCGGCGTCTTCTTTTCTTTTCGGAACCCAGATGCGGCCGTCGTTGCGGAGGCTTTCGCTCATCAGCGTAAGTTTCGACTGGTAATCGCCGTGCACCGGGATACAGGTTGGGTGGATCTGCGTAAAACAGGGATTTGCAAACCAGGCGCCCTTCTTGAAGATCTGCCAGATAGCGCTGGTATTGGAGCCCATGGCATTGGTCGACAGGTAAAATACGTTTCCGTACCCGCCTGTTGCAACGATCACGGCATGTCCGAAATGGCGCTCAAGCTTCCCTGTGATCAGGTCGCGGGCAATGATACCGCGGGCTTTTCCGTCGACAATCACCACATCCATCATTTCATGGCGTTCATAAAGTTTTACCGTCCCCAGTTTGATCTGACGGCTCAGGGCACTGTAAGCGCCGAGCAAAAGCTGTTGTCCGGTTTGTCCGCGGGCAAAAAAGGTACGCGATACCTGGGCGCCGCCGAATGAGCGGTTTTCAAGCGAACCACCATATTCCCTGGCAAAAGGAACACCCTGGGCAACACACTGGTCGATGATGTTGTTGCTCACTTCGGCCAGACGGTAAACGTTGGCCTCACGGGCGCGGTAATCGCCCCCTTTGATGGTATCGTAAAAAAGACGGTAAATGCTGTCTCCGTCGTTGGGATAGTTCTTGGCCGCATTGATCCCGCCCTGGGCTGCAATACTGTGTGCACGGCGTGGCGAATCCTGGTAACAGAAGATCTTTACGTTGAAACCCATCTCCCCGAGTGACGAAGCAGCTGCCGCTCCGGCAAGTCCGGTGCCCACGATGATGATGTCGAGCTTACGCTTGTTGCTGGGATTGACGAGGTTCTGGTGATCCTTATAATGGGTCCATTTTGAGGTCAGCGGACCTTTGGGAATCTTTGAATTTAATTCAGCCATGATGACTAGCGGATAAGTAAAAAGTAAATGGGAATGATTATAAAGCCTAATGGAACAACGATGGCATAAAATGTTCCGAAACGCTGGATGCAGGTATTATACTGAGGATGGTTCACCCCAAGCGTTTGCCAGGCTGCCTGAAATGCCTGGTTGAGATGAAAACCAAGCACTATGAATAGCACGATGTAAAGGATGGAGTAAAGTGGCATTGCAAAAAGCTGCTGTGCAATGATATAAAAATCAGGCTCTCCTTCAGGGGTGATATTCGGATTCGAAATCCATCCCAGTTTGATGAAATAGAAATTCATGAAGTGGGTGATCAGAAATATCAAAACAATGCCTCCTGTATAGATCATGTATTTTGACAGGAACGGGGTATAGGTTTTATTGGAAACCATGTACCTAACCGGTCGTGCCATCCAGTTTTGCACCTGCAGGATAATTCCAAGAAGGATATGCAGGATGAACCCGGCAAAAAGGACGATCTCAAATACCTTCACAATATAGTTCGTCCCCATGAAGTGGGCTGCGGCCGTAAACCAGGCGCCCCCGTCGTCGCGCAGCAAACATAAATTGATACCCAGGTGTACCACCAGAAAGATCATCAGGAACAGACCCAGAAATGCCATCCAGATCTTTTTTGTGATCGAAGAAAATTGTAAAAAAGAGGAATTCATAACAAGCTTTTAATATATTTGTTCGTTGATTCACAAAATTAGAATGAAATATTTATCAAAAAATAAATTCACCCTATATTTTCACAATTCAAATCCAGTCTAAATTATGTTCTCATCTAACGTTTACAGCAATCGCCGCAAAAGTCTCCGCGCTGAACTCTCCGGCGGACTCATTTTATTCCTGGGCAACCAGGAAGTTCCCTTTAACTATCCTGCCAATACATACTCCTTCCGCCAGGACAGCAATTTTTCCTATTTTTTCGGCCTTGATCATCCCGACCTGGCCGGGATCATTGATCTGGATGAAGGCCGGGATTATATCTTCGGCAATGACGTAGACCTTGATGATATTATCTGGATGGGAGTCCAGCCTACCATAAAAGACCGGGCTGCCAAAGTCGGGGTTGAACACACTGCCCCGCTGACCGGCCTTAATGAAACCATAAAAAATGCACTAGACAAGGGGCGAAAGATACACTTCGCGCCGCCCTACCGCGGTGAAACCATCCTTTGGCTATCCGATTTACTGGCAATTCCTCACCTGGAATTAAAAGAAAATACATCGCTTCTCCTGATACAAGCGATCATCAAACTGCGCATGAAAAAGGATGTGCCCGAAATAGCTGAGATCGAAAAAGCCATTGATGTTGCCTGGCTGATGCATACGACAGCTATGAAAATGGCCAGGCCCGGCGTTGTTGAACGGGAGATTGCAGGTACCATCGAGGGAATTGCTTCAGCAAACTGCGGTCCGGTTTCATTCCCGGTAATCCTTTCCATTAACGGGCAAACACTTCACAATCATTATCATGGCAACACCCTTGTTGAAGGCCGGATGATGGTGATTGATACCGGTTGTGAAACGGAACTTCATTACTCCAGCGATATCACCCGCACGGTGCCTGTTGGAGGGAAGTTCAATGTCCGTCAGAAGGGGATTTATGAAGTTGTTCTGAATACGAATCTTGCAGCCATAAAAGCAGTAAAACCCGGCGTACCTTTTAAAGATATCCATATGCTTGCAGCCACCGAAATCGCCAGGGGACTGATCAACCTTGGAATTATGAAAGGCGACCCTGCTGAAGCAGCGCAGAAAGGGGCTCACACCCTGTTCTTCCCCCACGGGCTGGGCCATCCGCTTGGATTGGATGTTCACGACCTCGAAGGAATGGGTGAAAACCTTATCGGATACGATGAAGAGGTGCAGCGCAGCAAGGAATTCGGCTTTGCATTTCTCCGTTTTGGCCGGAAGTTGCAGGAAGGATTCGTGATGACCATTGAACCTGGTATCTATTTTATCCCTGAACTCATCGACATCTGGAAAGCAGAAAATAAGTTAGCTGAATTCATTAATTACGATGTTGTCGAAACCTATAAGGATTTCGGCGGCATCCGGATTGAAGATGACGTGCTGGTCACCGGCGATGGATACTGCGTGCTTGGCAGACATATTCCCAAAACTGTGGAGGAGATTGAGGAGATAATGAAGTAAGGTGGCAAGTTGGCAAGTTGGTAAGCTGGTAAGTTGGTAAGTTGGTAAGCTGGTGAATAGGAAGTTTAAAGGCTTATTGGCCGTGAAATTGAAAAACTGCATTTTGCTAATGCTTTAAAAGTATCAGAATTATTAGCTATCCGGTTTGCGATTTGTTTTGCGACGGAAAACTCTCATTTATTCTGTTATTTATGATCATCCTTCTTGTCTGACTATCATACGTAGGCTCATGTAGTAATTTAGCAATGGTAATTTTGTCATTCGAAAATCGTAAATCGTAAATCTTTCAGTTATGCCATCTTTTAGTTATCAGAAAAAGAATATTAATTACACAGACGACGGTAAAGGAAAAGTAATCGTGCTGCTGCACGGGTTCACGGAATCTTTGAAAATCTGGGATAGTTTTGCAACGCAGCTTTCAAAAAAATACCGGGTGGTCACCGTCGACCTGCCGGGTCATGGGAAAAGTGATTGCTTTGGAGGCATTCATAGCATGGAATTTTTTGCGGAAGTGGTGTTTTCACTGCTCAAGAAGTTGCGGATCGGAAAATGCCTTATGGTTGGCCATTCCATGGGAGGATATGTGACCCTGGCGTTTGCGGAAAAGTATCCGAACCTGCTTCGCGGATTCTGCCTGTTTCATTCGCATTGTTATGCCGATACCCAGACAGAACAGGAAAACCGGAACCGTACCATCGGGATCGTAAGCCAGGATAAATTCAGCTATGTGGCACAATTCATTCCCAGTCTGTTCCCGTTGGAGGTGCATAAAAAGTATGCAAAACAGATTCAGCGGATGATACAGCGTGCCTCCAAAATGTCAAAAGAGGGTGTAATCGCCGCCATCGAGGGGATGAAGGTCCGTAAAGACCAGCTTGAATTGCTGCGGGCCACAAAATTACCCATCCTGTTCATCCTTGGATTGAAAGACTCAAGAGCTCCTGTGACCCGCCTGTGGGAAATGGTTACTGCCCCGGCCGTAAGTGAAATCCTGGTCTTGCGTGATTGCGGACATATGGGATACATTGAATCACCTGAAAAAACCTATGAAGCAGTAGCCGGATTTGCACGGAAAGTATTGTGAGTTTGTCACTCGTCATTGGTCATTTGTCATTCCTCGCCCGTCCCGCCTGTAAAATCGCATCTCTTCAATATACTTCCACACCTTCTCCGGCAAAAAATAGCGCATATTTTTTCCTCCCCGGAGGCTGTCCCTGATAAATGATGAAGAGATGGTTATCAGGGGCGCATCAACATGAGTTATTGACGGATGGATGTCGAACTGATTTGAGGCGGCGCCAGGACGGGGATAAAGGAACATTTTATACTGGCGTAGCAGCTCCTCATGATTTTTCCATTTGTGAAAGGTTGGCAGAACATCGCTTCCGGCAATCAGCACCAGTTCCCTCCCGGGATATTTTTCCGATAAATAGGTCAGGGTATCAATGGTATAGGAGGGTTGCGGTAATTTAAACTCGATATTGGACGACCGGAACCGGGTATCATCTTCAATTGCCAGGTTAACCATGGCAAGGCGATGATGATCGGCTAGCAACGACGATTTTTCCTTCAGCGGGTTATGCGGGGAAACCACGAACCAGACCTGGTCCAGGTCGGTAAACTCAGCCATATACGAGGCAATCAAAAGGTGTCCGGCATGGATCGGGTTGAAGGAACCGAAGAAGAGACCGGTCTTGGCAGGAGGGGGCATTGGGATTTACGATTTACGATTTACGATTGACAAATTGCTAATGCCTAATGGCTAATGGCTAATGGCTAATGACTAATGACTAATGACTAATGACTAATGACTAATGACTAATGACTAATGACTAATGACTAATGACTAATGACTAATGACTAATGATGTTAAAGAACTTACAAATTTAAGAAGGTTTCGACCAGGGTAACTATTTCCAGGCATTTTGATTTCAGGTCATCATTGATGATGATCACGTCGAAGATTGGGGCAAATGTAAGTTCGTAAACAGCCTTATTTACCCGTTTCCGCAATGTCTCTTCGGTTTCTGAGCCCCGGTTTCGTAACCTCTTTTCGAGTTCCCCGATCGATGGTGGCTGGATGAACACGCCGAGCGCTTTTGATCCGAAATACTTTTTCAGGTTAATGGCGCCCTGTACATCCACATCGAAGATCGGGATTTTATCCTCCAGCCAAATGCGATCCATTTCCGATTTCAGGGTGCCATAATAACTGCCCGGGTAAACCTCCTGCCATTCCACAAATTCCCCCTGCCCGATCCTGATCTTAAAATCGTCAGCAGAAATAAAATAATAATCCTTCCCGTCTGTTTCTTCAGCACGTTTGGCCCGGCTGCAGGCCGAAATAGAAAATTCGAGACGGGGAACAACCGTCAGCAAATGCTTTACGATGGTAGTCTTTCCTGCCCCCGACGGCGCCGAAACAATGATTGCTTTCCCTTGCATCACATTATCACAGTATATTTCCCAATTGCTCTTTAATTTTCTCGAGTTCATCCTTCATCTGAACAACTATTTTCTGAATTTCTGCATCACTGGCCTTCGATCCGATGGTATTGATCTCACGGCCCATCTCCTGGGTTACAAATCCGAGTTTTTTGCCCTGGGAGCCCAGATCCTGCAAAGTTTCAAGGAAATACTGGCAGTGCTTCAGGAGACGTACCTTCTCCTCGGTGATATCAAGTTTTTCAAGATAATAGATGATCTCCTGCTCAAAACGGTTCTGGTCAGGAGCCGATCCGTTGAAATCGCCCGAAAATTTAGCAAAATCCCGGAGCAATCGTTCCCTGAGTTCATAAATGCGGTTTTTTTCAAACGGGAGGATGGAATCAAGCAGCTGAAGAATGGAATGAACCCGCTTCAGCATGTCATCCTCCAGCACTTTCCCTTCGTTTACACGAAAGTCATCTACCTGTCCAACCGCTTCAACGATGGCGCCGGAAATGAAGGTCCAATCCTCTTCATTCATCTCATCACGGCTGGTTTGCATCACATCTGGCATCTTGATAACCAGTGAAAGCATATCGGCAGGACATTTTTCATGAATCTCAGCGGATAATGCCTTTAATTCCTCATGATATTTTTTTGCCAGGGAATGATTGATTGAGTAATTCAGCATTTCACCCGTCACCTCAGTCCCAATGTAAAAGTCAATCTTTCCGCGCTCAAACCGTTGTGAAAGGAGCGCCCGTACTTCCCATTCTTTTTCACGAAAATAGCCTGGAATTTTAAGGTTTAAATCAAATTGTTTGCTGTTCAATGTTTTGATTTCAACAGTAAGTCTCCGGCCTGTAATGTCGACCACCGATTTCCCATATCCGGTCATGGATTTAATCATATCTACCTATTTTTAGGCAAACTTACACATATTTTAGCCAATTCGTCGTTATCATCTGAAGAGGATTGGTTCCTTTTTCATAAATTTGAACAGAGAAAATCGTAAATCTTATATTAACAGGACTACCTGCTAATCAATACTGATAATGGAATTCCGGATCATTGATGATACACTGCAGTTTTACAATCTGATGCTGAACGATATGGCTCAGGCAAAGGATTATATATACCTGGAGACCTATAAGTTTGCCAATGATCATATGGGGGTGCGCTTTCGCGATGCGCTGACCAAAAAGGCGCGGGAAGGGGTGAAAATCAAAATCCTGATCGATTCATGGGGCAGGGGACCTGTTTCGGAGACTTTTTTCACAGAGCTGATCAGGTTGGGTGGCGAAGTGAAATTTTTCGAAAAAATCAAAATTAACAGCGACATCTTTACCCGTGGCCATCGGCGTGATCATCGCAAGATCCTGATCATCGACAATAACATAAGTTATATCGGATCTGCCAATATCACGGGTTACAATCTGAACTGGCGCGAACTCTGTCTCCGCATGGAAGGCGCCATTGCCGTTTCCTTCAAAAAGGTATTCCTTGAGAACTTCAATGCTTTTAACCCGTTTATCATCACAAACAAGGTAACCTTCACGCGAAAGATAAGGTCGGGGGACTTTGAAATTATCCGCGATGTTCCTTCTATTCAGTTCCAGCGACTCAGAAAGCGCTATACCCAGCTGATCAAACAGGCCAAGAGGTCGGTGGTAATAGAAACCCCATATTTCCTTCCCGGGTTTCTGCTTCGGAAGACCATGATGGATGCCAGTAAACGGGGTGTGGTTGTGCAGGTGATCATGCCAAAACATTCTGATATGCGTATGGTTGACATCCTGCGGAATAAATATCTGGGGATCCTTCACGCAGCGGGGATCAAACTGCTGTTCTATCTGCCGCATAACCTGCATGCCAAATTACTGATGATCGATGATGAGATTTTCTCTATTTCGAGCGCTAACTTTGATTTTCGGAGCTTCCGGTACCAGTACGAAATTGCCCTGATCGGCTCTGAGCCCGAAATTCTGAGGCAATTACGCGAACATGTTGCCGAAACCATACGTAACTCGCAGGGACTTGATTACTTAGAATGGAAACGCCGCCCGCTCATCGAAAAGATCTTCGAATATATTTTACTTCCCTTCCGGCACTTTTTTTAGAGTCTGTTTAAAATTCATTTTTAAATTTGTAACTCCTTGAAAACTATTAGTTTTTCATTATTCAATCTTCACTCATCGTTTTTCATATTCCATTAGTCGTTAACCCAATGAATAGCGTACAATGGATAATTGCCAGTGAAAAATGAATAAAGAAAAATGAATAGTATGTTGAAATTTAAAAGGTCTCTTAAAATATCCGACAATCAATATTCAATATTCCTTATTGCCTTTTCCTTCCTGTTCACAACATAGACTCCCGAGAAAATAAGTATTGCAGCCAGTATTTTTGGCGCCGATATGCCTCCCTGTCCAATGGCCACCGACATTACAGCTGCAAGAAACGGCTGGAGGTAGCTGTAATAGCTGACCACAGTAGCAGTCACACTTTTAAGCGCGAAGTTTATCAATAGATAGGCCACAAACGTATTGAGAAAAATGACATAGGCAATACCAAGCCATGCCGTTGTTGTGATCGTTGTAAAATCAATCTCAAGGGCTGGTTTGATCGAAAGGGGAAAGACAAAAATAAAACCGAAAAAAGATACCCATTTTAAAATGGTGGTAGTGTGATATTTTCCGATCAGTGGTTTGATCAGAACAAGGTACAAGGCATAAAAAACCATATTCAGGAAAATCAGGATGTTGCCCAGCGCATGATTGCCGCTGAAGCTCACCTGACGCCCATATAGCACGAGGATAAGCACCCCTGAAGCGCCCATGGCGATGCCCGTTGCTTTTTTCCAGGTGATCTTTTCTCCGATGATCATGCTTGCAAAAATCAGGACAAGAATGGGATTAAGCACATGGATGAGTGATGCATCCACCGGGGTGCTCAGGTTGAGCCCTTCGTAAAAAAGGGTCTGGTTCAGTGCAAATCCGAACATGCCGCAAACCGCCAACATGATCAGATCCTTTCGTTCAACTTTTTCATGAACAAAAAGCCGCTGAAACAACCAGAAAATAATCACCCCACCCAGCAGGCGGATAAAGATCAGCTGCATAGGCGAAAGCATGACGGGCATCAAACCCTTGACGATATTGTAAGCGAAACCAAAAATGAGGGTGGTGGTCAGCAGTGCAAGATGTGCCTTGTGCGTTTCCTTCATCCTGCAAAGATAAAATAAAAAAGGGACCCTGTCAGGATGTAACACCCTGACAGGGTCCCTGCCGACCCAGACGGATTACGAAATCCGGATCTCTTTTTTGATTTCGACCCTTGCCTCATCCTTCTTGGGAAGGGCAATTTTCAAAATCCCGTTTTCATAATCGGCCTTGATTTTCTCAAGATCGATGGTTTTCGGTAAGGTAAATGCCCTGCTGAATGAGCCATAATAGAACTCTTTTCTCGAATAATTCTTGCCCTCCTGGCGTTTCTCATCTTCGAGTTCGGCCGAGATGGTCAGAATGTTATTCTCAAGATTGATCTTAAAATCATCCTTTATCATTCCGGGCGCGGCAATATCGAGCTCAAATGAATCGGTGTTTTCAATGATGTTCGCGGCAGGATCGCTGAAACGCTTACCGAAAAAATCACCAAGATCATTGTCAAAGATGTTGCTTACCATGTCCGATAACGGATTTCTGTGTTGCCATTTAATGAGTGTCATGATATACTCTCCTTTCTTTTTGATTTAACTTTCGTTTGATGACCCTGAAAAGTCAAATTTTATACCATGGGAAAATTAAAACAAGAATCGGTCATTATGGCGTAGGTTAAATAAATTGTGGCCAAAATGTCATATTTTCATAAACACAGGACAGAAACAGATTTAACGCCAGATGCCCTGTAGAGACGGGTTTTGCACCTGTCTCTCAACGATTTCAATCAAACCCGTCTCTACCCACCGATTCCACCTGAACCCATCAGGTTTTACAATTCGCATATCAGATCAACCGCAATGCAGGTAGGTATTCACAAGTTTCATAATCTCCTTTTCATTGTCTTTGATCGATTCACGGAGATGCTGGTCATTGAAATTTTTCAGGTACTTGATAAGGCCATCGATGATCTTGGGAGGGAAAATACCGTGTTCTTCGAAGATATGACGTTGCTTTTCAAGCGCTTCGGCCGATTGCCAGCATGAAAGTGGAAGTTGCTGCAACTGGCTTACACGGGCTTTGTATTTTTCTTCAAAAATGTTGACATCAACATACGTTTTTTCTGCAAATTCAAGTGCATTTTTCATTTCGATGCCGTGGCGTGCCGCAACTGTAAGTCCGGCAAAAAGCAAATAGATATCGGCCGATCCGTCGGGGCAGCGGAATTCAACAGTCTGCCGGCTTCCAAAGCCTTGCTGTGTGTCTTTTTCCAGTGGATTTGCATCGGTTATCATTGCATGTTTGCTGCCCCAGCCCAGCGGTACGCGAACAAGAACCGAACGGTTACGGTCGCCCCAGCAGATGTTGGTCGGCGCCTCCTGATGGGGAACAAGCCGGAAATAACTGGTGGGAATCATGTTCCCGAAGGCAGTCAGTGATTTAGAAAGATCAAGGTAGCCAGCAATGGCTTTTTTTGCAGTACCGGATAATTTGCCGTTATCGAGCATAACACTTTGCCCGTTTTTCATCAGGCGTGTATGCACATGCATGCCGCTGCCGGCCTTGCCCGTAGTGATCTTGGGGGCAAAGGTTACCGTAACGCCGTATTTATAAGCCAGGGAACGAAGAACCCATTTTGCAATCATCAGCTGATCGGCCGCATCTTCAAGGCGAACGGGTGTGAATTCGATCTCATTTTGTTCATAAGAGAGTCCCGACTCGGTGAAATTTCCGACTTCTGAATGTCCATATTTGATATAGCCTCCGCATTTGGCAATGGCCTGCATGGCTTCAGTTCTGAGTTTCGTCCATTTACAGAAAGGTGTGGACTCGTGATATCCGCGCTGGTCAACTGCTTCAAACAGCCGGTCCTGCTCGCTGATGATGTAATATTCAAGTTCGCCCATCACCTCAAACGAAAGTCCCGTCTTTTGTTTCAGAACCTCATGCGATTTGCGAAGGATATATTCCGGTGAATTGGCAAAGGGCTGTCCGTCTTTATCATAATAGGAACAAAGGATGTCAAGGGCCGGTATCTCCGAAAAAGGATTCACAAAAGCGGTACGATAGCGCGGTATGACATACAGATCAGATGAACCGGCCTCCACATAATTCGGGAAGAGACTTGATCCGTCGACACGCTCCCCGGCGCTCAGAATACTGTCGAGATGCTGACGGTCCTTGATGATAAAGTTGAGTGTCTTCAAACGGCTGTCGGCCGCTGAATAACGAAAATTCAGCATCTGGATCCCGTTGGCTTCAACAAAGCGCATCAGGTCGGCTTTGGTAAAGTCATCGGATGGTTTGTCGAGATAATGTACCAGTGTATTGGGGTTCAGCGAGATGTTTGCATTCATACCTGTAAAATTCCTTTAAAATCAAAACCCTGCAAAAGTAAGATTTTTTTATAACTTTGATGAATTAACACTGCTGGCTTTCATTCTATGTCAAATCTGAACGAAATTATATTTTTCTCCTCATTTCTTGCCTTTATTGCCCTCATGCTGGGAATTGATCTGGGCTTTTTTCAGAAAAAAAACCATGCACTGTCCTTCAAGGAAGCACTTAGCTGGACGCTGGTTTGGGTAACAATTTCCATTGGATTTTATTTCCTGATACGCTTTCATGGAAACTGGATTCACGGCAGTGACACCATTGCCGAAATACAAAACCGGATCAGCACCTACCATCATCCCATTGACATCACGGGGCTGGGGGTTCAGGATGCCATCGCGCTTTACAATAAAAATCTTTCACTGGAGTACCTTACCGGTTACCTCATTGAGTATTCACTTTCAGTTGATAATGTATTTGTCATCGTCCTCATCTTTATTTCATTTAATATCCAGCCAAAGTATTTCAAGCGTGTATTATTCTGGGGCATCCTGGGTGCCATTATCATGCGGTTCATCTTTATTTTTGCCGCAAGCGCACTGATCCAGCGGTTTGCCTGGTTTCTGTATGTTTTTGGGGTTATGCTGCTGATCATCGGACTTAAGATGGCTTATGATTTCCTTTTTGTAAAAAAAGATGAGCAAATCGATACGGAAAGACACCCGGTGGTGAGGATTGTATCACGGTTTTTCTCTGTCAGCCACGACGAACATGCCGAAACTTTTTTCATTCGCCAGCAGGGAAAAATATATGTTACACCCTTGTTCATCGTGTTGATGATCATTGAATTCACCGATGTATTGTTTGCCGTCGATTCAGTTCCCGCAGTATTTTCTGTGACCCAGGATCCCTATATTGTCTTTTTTTCAAATATTTTCGCCATCCTCGGACTTCGGTCCCTGTTCTTCCTGGTGATGGACATCATGAACCGCTTTCATTATCTCAAGTTGGGATTGGCTGCATTATTATTCTTTGTCGGGATGAAGATGCTGGTTCACGACGTGTTCAAAATTTCCACAAACATTTCCCTGCTTGTTATTGCCTCGATTCTTCTCATCAGTATTCTTGCTTCAAACATTAGGAACTTGATCATGAAAAGGAACCGTATCAATTGACCTTGATGAAAAAGATACAGGAAGAACAGCTTGAGAACCAGGATATTGAAATCCGGCTATTGGTGGAGGGCCTATACCAGAAATACGGATATGATTTCCGGAACTATTCACAGGCCCATGTGAAGCGACGGATTCTTAACCGTTTTAACTTATCGGGGATGAAGCATATTTCCGACATGATTCATGAATCCATCTACAACCATAAATTTGTTGACCAGCTGCTCATGGATCTCTCCATTACTGTTACCGAGATGTTCCGTGATCCCACATTTTACAAGGCGCTGCGCGAAGAAGTCATGCCCGTGCTGCGTACCTATCCTTCTATAAAGATCTGGCATGCGGGCTGCGCCAGCGGCGAAGAGGTATATTCAATGGCAATCATGCTGAAGGAGGAGGGACTCTACGGAAAAACGCAGATCTACGCGACCGACTTCAATCCGGTCATCATAAAGCAGGCAAAGGACGGCATTTATCCCATCGGCCGGATGAAGGAATTTACCATGAACTACCAGAAATCGGGGGGAAAGGGCTCCTTTTCCGATTATTACACAGCCAATTATGAATCGGCGAAGTTGTTGGATGTATTGAAAAAAAACATCGTTTTTGCTACACACAATTTGGTGACCGACAGTGTGTTTGCCGAAGTTAACCTGGTAGTCTGCCGGAATGTTCTCATCTATTTCGACCGGGAATTGCAGGATAAGGTAATCAGGCTTTTTGTTGATAGTTTACCAAGCGGAGGCATCCTTTGCCTGGGATCAAAGGAAAATCTTCAGTTTTCTGATCATTACACCAAGTTTAACCCGCTTATTCCAAAGGAGCGGATTTACATTAAAAAGTATCAATTATAGAAACAACAACGTTGTCACAGAAAAAACGATATGAGGCCATTGTGATCGGTTCCTCTGCCGGAGGTCTGAATGCACTGAAGGTACTCCTTCACGGGCTCAGCGAAGGGTTCAATATCCCATTGATCATAGTTCAGCACATCAGCGCCGATTCGGAAAACTATCTCATTCAGATACTCAATGATATCAGAAAACTTCAGGTCAAGGAGGCTGATGAAAAGGAGCAACCAATGCCAGGTATGGCTTATCTTGCACCCCCCAATTACCATCTGCTGCTGGAACCCGATCGTACTTTCACACTTACTATTGATGAGCGGGTTAACTATGCCCGCCCTTCCATCGATGTGCTCTTTGAAACAGCCGCAGAGGCATACAAGGATAAACTGATCGGGATCATACTTACCGGGGCGAACAATGATGGGAGCAAGGGGCTAAAAAAAATCAAGGATTTCGGAGGTCTGACCATCGTGCAGGACCCGGAAACCGCCGAGGTTGCATCCATGCCCCGCGCCGCCATTCTTACCTCAGCCGTTGACCAGATCATCCCGCTTGAGGAAATCGCACCATTCCTGAATTCGCTCACTGACATGAACCCCAA
The DNA here is from genome assembly GCA_903885595.1 of uncultured Bacteroidales bacterium. GTDB lineage: Bacteria > Bacteroidota > Bacteroidia > Bacteroidales > FEN-979 > CAIVAT01. The sequence goes on along the minus strand of CAISJJ010000110.1, from coordinate 8,684 downwards.
GAGTTAAAGCCTGATTTCAATGAACATCAGACCGAAAATACTGATCGTTGATGATTATATAAACAACATTATTGCAATTGAAGGATTGCTTGCCGACCTCGATGTCGAGTTGATCCGCGCCATGTCGGGACGACAGGCCATCGAAATGACTGACCAGCATGAATTTGCACTTATCCTGATGGATGTTCAGATGCCGGGAATGGACGGGTTTGAAACAGTGGAAAACATCAGGAAGGATCCGAAAAATGCAATGCTGCCGATCATCTACATCACCGCTATCTATAATGAGAATTACTACCGGACTAAAGGGATTAAAACCGGTGCGGTCGACTTTATCGCCAAGCCAATCATAACGGACCTGTTTATCGGGAAGGTAACCATTTTTATAAACCTTTACCGGCAGCGGAAAAGACTCGAACTGGAGATCCTCAGCAGGGCCGAAACTGAAAAGGAATTGGAGAAGGCGAAAAACATTGCCGAAGGAGCCGCTATGGCAAAACAACAATTCCTTTCGACCATGAGCCATGAGATCAGGACACCCCTTAATGCCATCATCAATACGGCCAATCTCCTGCGGGAGGAAGATCCCCGTCCCGATCAGCTTGACAATATTGAAATCCTGCAATTCTCGGCCGATAACCTGATGCGGCTGATCAACGACATCCTTGATTATTCAAAAATCGATTCTGGTAAAATCACCTTTGAAACGGTTGACTTTGAACTGCGGAAGTTGCTCAATGGCATTCGTCAGAGCTTTGAATACCAGGCGATAAAAAAGGGCATAGATCTCATCACTGACATTTCCGATGCCGTTCCGGCCGTTATTACTGGCGACTCGGTGCGATTATCGCAAATCATGATCAACCTGGTGGGAAACGCACTTAAATTTACGGAGCATGGAAAAGTGACCATGGAAGTTTCCGTGATTGCTGATTTCCCGGATGAAACCGGACTTCGCTTCAGCGTTATCGATACCGGTATTGGTATTGCCGAAGATAAACAGCAGTATATTTTTGAAAGTTTTACACAGGCAAGTTCTTCCACAACACGGAAATATGGCGGCACCGGCCTGGGCCTGGCTATTACAAAAAAACTGATCGGATTGCAGGGTGGTTCCCTTGAACTTAAAAGTGCGCCTGAAGAGGGAAGTACTTTCTCCTTCAACCTTAATTTCTGCAAAAGTAAAAAAACACATATTGAGGAAGAGATGTTGAAGCGAACGGCGTTCCGCAGTCTGAAAGGACTGATGGTCCTCGTTGTTGAAGATAACCTGGTTAACCAGAAGATTGTATCAAAATTTCTTGCCAAATGGGAAGCATCGGTCGATATTGCCGAAAACGGGAAAGTCGCAGTACAAAAAATCCAGGAAACGAAATATGATGTTGTCCTGATGGATTTGCATATGCCGGAAATGAACGGGTATGATGCATCCATGTTCGTCAGAACGCTGGATGGTTACTACTTTAAGAACCTTCCCATCATCGCGTTGACAGCCTCGGCTTTTTTAGAGGACAGGGATAAAATTTATACCTGCGGCATGAGCGGATACATCATCAAACCCTTTAATCCGACAGAGCTATACTGGAAAATTTCGCCCTTTCTGAAATGAAAGTTACCCCGAAAATATTAATCCTTCTGTTCTTTTTTGCCATCATTTCAATGGTCCTGGTTAAACATCAGGTTGAATCGCAGCATAAAATTGTCAACCTGTACATCGACCAGGTCACTGCGCAGAAAAAGCTCATGGTACAATCGCTGATGGAAATCCATGGTGATTACTATAAAACCCTGGTGTTCGATTATACCTATGGCGACGACATGGTGCAGTTTGCCAAAAGACCGGATTACAAATGGGCCGATGTGAACCTCAGGGTGATCATTGATTTTTATATGGCCAATGCAGTTTGGATATATGACAGCCTTGGTAATAAAGTATACAGCTCAGTTGAACCTTTGCGCGACGATATTATTGACTATCCTCTGCTCACATCAAAGGTAAAGGATCTGCTCTGTAAAAATAAATATCTGCACGGCTATATTCAAACCTCAGCCGGAATGATCGAAATTCAAGGATCGAGCATTCATGCAACCAATGATAAAAAGCGGCTGGCAGCGCCGGGTGGTTTCGTATTTATTGGCAAACTGTGGGATGAAACTTACATTAAAAGGCTTGAGCAGAGTTCGGAATGTAAACTGTCCATTCATTTTCATCAACCCCTGGAAGGCTCCTCAGTAAAATCGAGAATTTTTATTCTTCCCCTCAAAAACCCTTGGGAAAATAAGCCTGCAGCCTATCTGAAAGTGGCGATCAACCTCAAGCAGATCGGCGAAATCGGGACCTACTTTGATCAGCAATTCTTGCTTTTTTCTGCTGCCATCCTGATTGGATTTTTAATCCTGGCGTGGTTGCTTCTCAAATGGATTGTTTTTCCGCTGCGTAAGATTTCTGCCATGCTTGAAAATCAAAATCTGCCGATTGGAATAGAACCCCACCCGGCCGGAAATGAATTCAAGGAGATAGCCTTTATGATCAATGATTCCATTGAACAGGGAAATGCGCTGAGGGTAAGTGAAGAAAAATTCAGGAAGCTGATGGAGTCAACCGCTGCAGCCATCTTCATTCATGATGGCGAATATATCAGGTTCATCAATCCGATGGCTGAGAATTTCCTTGGCTATTCCATTGCAGAGCTTCAATTGGTACCGCTGTCAAAGATAATCTACCCTGGTTACCTTGAACTCTTTCAGATTCACAGGAATGCGACGGTGACAGGGGAGGACCAAATGTGGCGGAATGAATTGCGGTTTATCCGCAAGGATGGCGAAGTACGCTGGGCCGATGTTACCTCCACCGGCATCGAAATGGAAAATAAAATTGCTTTCCTGGTCACCGCACACGACATTAACGATCGTGTAAATATAGAGCACGAACTGGTTTCAGCCAAAGAGCGTGCAGAGCAATCCGACAAACTTAAAGCTGCTTTCCTGGCTAACCTGAGTCATGAGATCCGCACGCCGATGAACTCTATCATCGGATTTTCCAGCCTGATGCGTAATGAAAGTATCAGCAGGGCCGATATAGAAGAATACGCTGAAATTATAGGATACAGCACCAATCGCCTTCTGCGGATGATCGATGACATCCTGGAGATCTCGAAAATAGAAACCGACCAGGTTTTTTTCAACGAAACAACTTTTTCTTTGCACATCCTCCTGGAAGAGATGGCCGAATATTGCAATGCGGAGAAGAACCGGCTGGGAAAACCCGGACTGAATATTGAGCTGGCGCTACCCCCTGGCGGGAGATCCCCGGAAATTGTGGCTGACCAGGAACGAGTCGGACAAATTCTCACCAACCTTTTGGATAATGCATTAAAGTTTACTCAGACCGGCACGATCCGGTTCGGATACTCCCTTGGCAGGGACCGTTTCTGCGAATTCTTTGTTGCTGATACAGGCATCGGGATTCCTGTTGAGAACCAGGAGGATATTTTCAAGAGTTTTTACCAGGTTGATTATGCCAATGCGCGAAAATATAGCGGCACCGGGCTTGGACTGTCCATTTCAAAATCGCTGGTCGAGCGGATGGGCGGTTCTATCTGGCTAGAATCGGTAAAGGGCAAGGGAACTTCATTTTACTTTACACTGCCGTTTAAACTCCAGAAAAACCTGGCCCCGCGAACTGAACTAAAACCCCGGCAATTTGATTTCCAGGGTTTGACAGTACTCATTGCCGAGGATGAAATGATTAATGCCAGGCTGATGGGGGCTATGCTGCTGGCAGTCAATGCCAAAGTGATCTATGCACAAAATGGCTTGATTGCTTTGGAACGGATCGCGCAATACCCCGACATCGGGTTGGTACTTATGGATATACAGATGCCCGGTATGGATGGATTTGAATGTACCCGCCAGATCAGGCAACTTTTACCCCACCTTCCCATCGTGACACAGTCGGCGTCGGCCCACCAGGATGAAACAAGAAAATGTTTTGAAGCCGGCAGCAACGATCATCTGATCAAACCGATTGATACCAATAGGCTTTACCAGATGATATACAAGCATTGGACAAAGAAGAACAGCTGAGGGTAATTGTTTTGGATTTCGCAACTTCGCAACTTCGCTACCTCGCTATTTCACTACCTCGCTACCTGTAAAATACTGCTCCAGCAGCTCCTGCGCTGCTTTATAAGGATTCACGTGTCCGGTCATAATTTCATATTCCGATTTTGCAAGGAGATGTGCAATCTCTTTCCGTGAGAAGAAGTGGTTGCGCAATCCATCTTCAATGGTTTCGAACAGGACCTGGCGGCTTTGCTCCATTCTTCGCTTTTGAAAAAAACCTGTTTTTGTCGTAGTTTCCCTGTGTTCCACGATAATTTCCCACACATGATCAATGCCCAGCATTGAACGGGCCGAACAGATGTCGGCAACCGGTATCCAGCCGCTGCCGGGGGGAGGAAAAAGGTGAAGGGCATTGGCATACTCAACACGGGCTGATTTTGCCTTTTGGACATTGTCGCCATCGGCCTTGTTGATCACGATGGCATCAGCCATTTCGATGATACCCCGCTTGATGCCCTGGAGCTCATCGCCGGCGCCGGCCAGCATGAGAAGCAGGAAAAAGTCGACCATGGAATGAACGGTGGTTTCCGATTGTCCCACCCCAACAGTTTCGATAAAGATCACATCAAAACCGGCAGCTTCGCAAAGTAAAATCGTTTCGCGGGTCTTCCTTGCCACCCCGCCAAGCGAACCGGCTGAAGGCGAGGGGCGTATAAATGCGTTCGGGTCGACAGACAACTCCTCCATCCGGGTTTTATCGCCGAGGATACTGCCTTTTGATCGTGAACTGCTCGGATCAATAGCCAGAACGGCCAGCTTATGTCCCTTTGCGGTAAGGTGTTTCCCCAGTGCTTCAATGAATGTGCTTTTACCCACGCCTGGGACCCCGGTAATACCAACGCGAATGGATGAAAGCGGGGATTCGGCTTGGCTGATTTCGGAATTTTGCATTTTGCATTTTGCATTTTGTATTTGCAAACATGCAGCAATAATCTCCTGTGCCTGTTCCTGGTGTTTAGGCAGTGAACTCTCTACCAGGGTGATCGCTTTGCTCAGGAGGGTCCTGTTCCCTGAAAGGATACCGGCAATAAGCTCTTCTGCGGTATAAACCTTGTGCTTTCTTGCTTTCAGCTTTCTGAGCGCCTCTTCGTTGATCTGGCCCGGTTGTTCAATACCGTCCATCACATGTAGGGCCGAAGCCGGAAAAGTATTACTGTTTTTTTTTCCCTTATCCATTTGTCACCCGTCACTCGTCATTTGTCACTTGTCATTTGTCATTTGTCATTTGTCATTTGTCACGATTACAAACTTAAACAATTATTTAATCGGGGTTATCCTCATTTCCTGAAAAGTTTGTATCTTTGCCGGCCTGAAACTCTTCGTAGCTCAGTTGGTAGAGCAATTGACTCTTAATCAATGGGTCCCAGGTTCGAGTCCTGGCGAGGAGACGGAAAATCAACCACTTATATTTAATTATGTAGGTGGTTTTTTGTTGGGTACCAACAAGGGTACCAACGGGAGTCTGTAAAATTCGATGATTATTACAAAATTTTGCAAAAAGATATTGGCCGTTTTGGTGATTGTGGGTAAATATGTCATGCTGTACTAAAGGAAAGAGGAGTGCATCCCCCGATTATAAGCCTTTTTGGGGTCGGTCCGAAATCAATGCAAAAGGTTGAAAAAAATTTCTTTTACCCAAGGGAAGGGAATACCTTTGTATTTGTAAAAATGAAGACCACCTGAATGATGCCGAAAAAGAGGTTAACCCCTTTTTGTTTTATGAAAATAAGCGGGGTAATGATTATAATAACCATGCTTACAATGCATCATTCCTGCTTCTCGCAAAAGCAATCCGTTCTTTTTCCTCGCGAGATTAATCCCCTTTGTTATATCAGCGTGCCTTTCCAGAATAATTTTGATCTCAATGTTCCGCCAAACAACGGATTCAAGTGGACCATGAACCTGATGCCGATCTTTCCTTTTTCATTGGGTAAAAAAATCGATATAATAAACCGGGTTGTGCTGCCTGTAATTTCACAAGTGGACATTTATGGTAAGACCAGTCAGACAGGACTTGGGGACTTGTTGATTAACACCTTTTTTTCACCTAAGCCTGGGAGATTCGTATGGGGGATAGGACCCTCTTTTTATTTTCCTACCGGTTTCCCGAATGAATTATCAGCTAAAAAGTGGGCCACCGGTCCGGGAGGCATTGCCGCAATTCAAACCAAAAAAATCATCGCGGCCTTTCTTCTTTTTCATCTCTGGAGTTTTACCGGGAGCGAACAGCGACCCGATTTCAGCTACACATATGTCCAGCCGCTGGTAGTATACAGTTTCAATCACGGGTGGGGAATAGGACTAACTTCCGAGATTGGATACGAATGGAAGAAAGATGTCACAAATGGTTCGGTGATCATCACCGGACAGAAAACAATCAAAGTTGGCAAGCAATTTCTTAATTTTGTACTCGGACCAAAGATTTTTTTTGGCAATTTTAACCAGCCCCAGTTTGGTTTCAGGACGACTGTAAATTTATTATTACCTTAAATTTCCAATTTCTGTTTTGAAATATGATGGAATAACTTAATAAACGCAGTATACTCTTCATATGGGAATCGATCTTAAAACGGTTAGCATAATCATCGCACTCATTCACCTGACGCAGTTTATCATTTTCTACCACCTGTATCGGGTAGTGAAAGTCTATCAGGGAATCGGATGGTGGCTTTTATGGTGCGGCTTGGAGATCCTGGGTTTTGCGATGCTCTTCCTTAGGGGTTTCACTTTCATACTCCCTCTTGTTATCATATTCCAGAACATTTTCATTGTAGGCGGAACCTACTGTGTTTACATTGGGGTGATGAGATTTTTCGGAAAACAGGAAAACCGAAAGCTAATCCTTGGCTCTTTCTCCGTTTTTTTAATTCTCCTTCTTGTTTTCCTCTTTATAATGGATGACATTGTAATTCGTTCTTTCATTATAAGCATTACGCTCAGTTTTACAGGATTCCTTGCTTCTATTGTATTATTTCAAAACCAGATAAAGTCTATCAGGGTCACCACAAGGTTCATCGCCTTCATTTTTCTTGTTCATGGGACGATCTTCGCTATTCGTGCCTTTTTGATTCTTGCAGGCTCTCCCATGGAAGAGGTTTTCCGGAGCACCCCGGTAAGTCTTCTTGCATATTTTGACGCATTGATCGTAGGACTGGCATGGACTTTCGGTTTTCTGGTCATGGTCAACCAAAGGTTGAATGCAGAAAAGTCTGAGTCCAGTGAACGATTCATTTCGATCTTCAATACGAGTCCGGATGCGGTAGCGATCTCGAGTCTTTCCGATGGTAATATCTATGAGTGCAATTCAGCCTTTTTATCGATGTCTGGCTACTCAAAAGAAGAAATAATTGGGAAAACCAGTCTGGGCATAAATATTTGGCATGATTCCACCGATCGGGACCGTATCGTTACGCTACTAAAAGGAAGTGGATTTGTTGATAACTTCGAGGCAGAATTTCAGAGAAAAGATTACAGCACGTTCACAGGGCTGATGTCGGCCCGCGTCATTAACCTTGATGGGAATGCCAGCATAATCAGTGTTACAAGAGATATCACTGAACGTAAGGAGGCTGAACAGGAAATCAAATGCAAAAACGAACAACTTTATAGCGCAAATGCCGAAAAAGACAAGTTGTTCTCCATAATTGCGCACGATTTGCGGAGTCCTTTTTCTTCATTGCTGGGCTTTACACAATTACTGGATGAAGAATTACCTGTACTAACCCAGAATGAGGTTCAAAAGATGGTTCGAGGTATGAGAAAATCGACCCTTGACTTGTACAATTTGCTTGAGAATTTACTGGAATGGTCAATGATGCAGCGGGATCTGATCAGTTTCAATCCAGAGCTCTTACCATTGAGGCAGGAAATAATGGATACAATAGGAGTGCTTAAGGAATCGGCGAACAAGAAAAAAATTGAAATCAGCGATGATATTCCTGCCGATTTAGAAGTAATTGCCGACAAAGCCATGCTTGATTCCATTCTTCGGAATTTGATTTCCAATTCTATAAAATTCACTGATGAAAACGGGCAGGTCTCTATTATGGCTGAGTCAATGCCCGACTTGTCTGTTAAAGTTTCCATTTCAGATACTGGGATAGGAATAAGTCAGGCAATGCTCAAAAATCTGTTCCGGATAGATGTGAACACCAGCCGCAAAGGCACAAATAATGAAGCAAGCTCAGGCCTGGGTTTGATGATTTGTAAAGACTTTGTCGAAAAACATGGTGGTAATTTTTGGGTTGACAGTGTGGAAGGAAAAGGAAGCACCTTTAGTTTCATTTTACCAAAGAATAATTGAGAATTAAAAAAGGAAATGATCTGAATCCGGCCAAATAATCTTCCTAAGCATTTATTAAAAATTACAGGTTGATCAGGAGTGGAAAATCCCGTCAGCTTGTTCCCCTATTTGTTGATGACTTAAGTGATTTGGTTGAACTTAAATCAAATATGGTTGAGGCAATCAATCTGTATTTTGAAGAAAAAGGGCAACATGTTTGTGAAGATGACCTGAAAGTGACACTGGATATTGCTCAGTTCTTTGCATTCTACAAGGT
>CAISJJ010000109.1 GCA_903885595.1 uncultured Bacteroidales bacterium | reverse complement strand
AGTCGATCCTCAGAAATGGCTTACCTATGTCATCAACAACATCAACGATACCAAAGCCTCTCAACTCAAAGAACTGCTCCCTCAGTTTATAGATAAAACCCTGCTAACCTAAGACGGGGTTGGTAGGGCGGATACTTTTGAGCAGCGTAATGGGGCCTTTATGTAAACAGAGTTGATTAGCCAAAAAAGGGCGTGAACCTTCGCATAATTCAGCTTTTAGAGGTACCTCCAAGCACCAGCAAGTAACTGAAATAGCAAAAGGAACACACCCATGTGGTGCGCTCGCCAAGCTATTTCTCTACTTGCTTGAAAATTGGAGGTTTTCTAAAAGAGAAATATTAGCAACGCAATATTTTATCTATGTTTCAGAACAACACTTCGTTAATTAATGTGATAAATCTTTGATGTTCAGTAAAATAAGTAGAAATAAATCTGGTTAAATCATTGGAAATCACTACATTAGATGATTATTTCCGTAATTATCTAAACATGACTTCCAAGGTTAACCAAAACGTTAAACGTCTTATTATCAGCATGTTGCAAAGTAACACATTTTCAAGCCTCAACAAATCCCGAAAGGATTTCATTTTCAGTGTGCTTTGGCATATTTTGAGCATCAAAGGTAAAATTAATTTCATGCAGTTAGCCCGCTTGAGTCCTTACTGTGAGCAGACCCACCGAATCCAGTTTGAGCAGGAATTTGATTTTCTGGCATTCAACAAACTTCTGTCAGAAAATATAGTTGGTAAAGATCGTATCATTGCCTTTGACCCCAGCTATATTCCAAAATCAGGGAAAGAAACATATGGCCGGGGGAAATTTTGGTCAGGTTCAGACAAAGCTTCCAAGTGGGGGCTTGACATCTGCGGGTTCGCAGTTGTCGATGTTGAAAACAAAACCGCATTTCAATATAACCGTTCCCGCTTTCAAATCGAGTTTTTGTATCGTGATGCAAAGCAACACACCGGGCTAACCGACTGCCAGGCAAGAAGTGAAAATAAACTGGATTTTCACTTTAACGCATCGCTCACCGCTGTAAATCTGGCAAAGTACGACTGGGTTTCCAGTATGCCAACAGATAAAACACCCTTTTCAATGGCCAATTATAAAACGTTCTTTAACAACACTTTGATGCTGGATCGATTTATTTGCAGGTTCGCAATTAACCCGAACTCTGCGAAAAATCAGAAAATTGTCAAAGAACTGCTGGAATGGGGTAGAATTGCCGCTTAAAAATTAACGGAGTATTGTTATATTAACGCGTCAGATAATTACGCATCGGGAAAGTAGGCCTACCTCGCGAGCAAATCACCCAATTTCTGTAACAGGTCATTCCTACGAACAGGTTTGGCTAGAAAATCGTTACACCCGGCATCTTTGCAACTCTTTTTATCCTGGTCAAAGGCATAAGCAGTAAGCGCAATTATTGGCAATTCAGGTCTGATCTTTTTTATCGCCCTTGTTGCATCGTAACCATTCATGACCGGCATCTGGATATCCATCAAAACCAGGTCAATGGAGGGATTCTCCTGACACAGGTTCACTGCAATCAGACCGTTGTCTGCGCGAAGAATTTTGACCTGGGTGCTTTTTAACATGGTACAGATCAATTCGATGTTCTCCCGGACATCCTCAACCACCAGAATTGTTTTCCCGGATAAATCAAACGATTGATTCATGGGTGTTGTTATCATTTTTATCAAAATGGAATCATGGCGGATAATGCCTGGCATGGAAAAATAAAAACTGGAACCTGTTCCCTGTTCAGATGTCAACCACATTTTACCTCCCATCAATTCTATCAGTCCTTTTGAGATAGGCAATCCCAAACCTGTTCCTCCGAATTTTTTGGTATGTGTTTCTTCCTCCTGACGGAACCGCTCGAAGATAATTTCCTGGTTTTGTGCTGAGATCCCAAGGCCGGTGTCATGAACATAGAAGATCAGATTTTCCTTTTCATAGGAATAACCAAAGGTGATTTTTCCTGAATATGTGAATTTCAGTGCGTTACTAAGGAGGTTGCTGAGTATCTGTTCCAGCCGTCCCAGATCACAATAAACATGAAACTGTCCTTCTGAAATTCCCTTTCCCAGTTCAATGACAAGATCATTTTTTCCGGTTCTTTGTTTTTCATTGGTAAAAGAGATTAAAAGATTATCAAGCAAATTATTGAGGTCAAAGTGAACCGGTTGCAATATCATCTGGTTACTCTCAATTCTGGATATGTCAAGGATATCATTGATGATGGTTAAAAGTTGGTTGCCGCTGCTGCTGACCATTGACATATACTGCCGGCGTTCTTCAGGTGTATAATCTTCCTGCTCCAGCAATTGAATGAATCCAAGGATACAATTCATGGGAGTGCGCACTTCGTGCGACATATTCGAAAGAAATGCTGTTTTAAGACGATCTGATTCTTCGGCTTTATTTTTATGGTAAATGAGGACTTTCTCCGTTTCCAGCTTGTTTTGCAACTCAATCTGAAGTTCGTTTTTTGTGATAAAGGAATCTTCAATTAACCGGGCCATCTGGCCGAATTCATTTTTTAATGATTTCAAGGGTTGCAGATGTTGATTTTTGCCTGTATTCAATGCCTTGATAATGGACTTCAAAGGAACAACCAACCATTGACGTGAGAGAAATCCGATTATCAGGAAAACAAACAATCCGACGAAAATGACAATAATGGTAAAGATCGTAGTATCCTTTTGCCATTCACGGAAATTATATGCCGGAAAGGTAAAGCTCAGCATGCCGACAGCGCTTTTTTTCAAATCGGGCAGATTATAATAGATGGTATAGGGAATTTCAGGGGTAGTTTGATTTTGTCGGATCGTTGGTTTACTTATTTGGATTTTTGACCCTGTAGTCTCTTCAAGATGTTTAATCTGGTCACTGTTCCAATCCCTGCCAAAGAAAAGAAACCCTTTGGCGGGAAGCTTATGTTTGGTATCAACTGTTGGAACTACTGTTGCTCCTGAAATTTCGACCAGCTCATTGTTGGTATTGATGAAAAAATGGCAAAAAGGGAACTCAGGCGTCAGTAAATGGTTTATTTGATTGGCCAATTTAAGGGCTTCCAGATTGACGGAATTAGAATCATTGACATAGTATACCTGTTTCCCATTTTGATCAAAAACCCAGATATGGTCGAATAAAAAGGTTGGGAGCAAGGAATTCAGACACTCCCTTTCAAATTCTTTATCAGGATTCCCGATGTATTTAACTGTTTCGTCCCATTCAGAATTATCACGTAGCGGCCGCATAAAGACCTCATGGTCTATTTTGAGTATATTCTCGACCATCCTTTCATTATTGGAGTGCGATGATTTCTGGAAAAGGTCTAATCTTTTATTTTCGGTTAATTTCAAAACCACCAGAATAACAATGATTGCCACAATCAGGATTACCTGGAGAATATAAAGCCGTGTGATTATTTTCATAGGGTCGGTATTTCGAAGGTGACCGTTGTTTTTATTTGAAATACTTATGTATTAATGCCAGTAATTCATTCTGATCAATTGGTTTTCAATATAATCATTACATCCCGCTTCTATTGCCATTTTTCTGCTCCCCGCAATGACTTCGGCAATTAATGTTTTCATATTTTCAAGTTCAACTGAAGAAAAAGGTCAATTTTACCACCTTTTAACGATTTTGGTTGACCACTTCAACCAGTATATTATATAGTAAAATATTTTCGGATTAACCCTTTGAGATTTGAAATATTGATAGGTTTAGAGATATAGTCATTGCATCCCGCATCTATAGCTTTTTCCCGGTCGCCGGATAGTCCATAGGCTGTCTGGGCAATGATGATTACACCCTTGTTCAACTGACGGATCTGGCGGGTGGCTTCATATCCATTCATTCCGGGCATTCGGATATCCATCAGAACCAAATCAAGGTCGGGTTTGTTTCGACAGATTTCAACTGTTTCGATTCCTGTTTTTGTATGCAAGACGTCGTGGTTGTTTTTTTTGAGCATTTTAGTAAGGAGCAAATCCGATGTTTCGTCATCTTCTGCAATTAATATTTTAAGATTTCTCATTTGATCTGATTCATCTTGTTGAGAAACCACATCTGCAATAAGGTGTTCTACCTGTTTTTTGGTATTATACGGAATGGTGAAATAAAATGTTGAACCTTTACCGGGTTCACTGTCCACCCAGATTTTGCCACCAAGCATCTCCACATACGCTTTGGTAATTGATAAACCCAGGCCAGCGCCTTGCAAAGCATGACTATCGTTAGCATCGGCCTGAATAAAGCGTTTAAAAATGGCATCCTGCCTGTCTTTGGCAATTCCAATGCCTGTGTCTTTCACAAAAAACTTTAGAGCCACCGTATGTGGTGGAGACGCAGCATACTGCGTCTCTACGAGTGTATATCCAAATTCAATTGAACCTTCGTTTGAATATTTAATTGCATTTTTGACGAGGTTGGTCAAAATGGCGTAGATTTTTTCACGGTCTGTTTCAATGAGAGCTTCCTTTGCCGCCAAGGAATTGTTAAAGACGAGATGCATTCCTTTATTTTCAACTTCCGGTTTGAAGAAAGTATAAATATATTCTATTTGCTCGTTAATATTCGACTCCTTTAAATCAACTCCCATCAGTCCCGCTTCAATTTTTGAAATATCAATAATATCGTTGATGATGTTGAGCATACGGGCACCACTTTTCTCGATGATTCTGATGTAATTTTGTTGCTCCTCGCCGTTAAGGTCAGGTTCTTTCAATAATCCGGCAAAACCCAGGATGCCATTCATCGGCGTTCTGATTTCGTGGCTCATATTGGAAAGGAAGGCTGATTTCAGGCGGTCGCTTTCTTCGGCTTTTTCTTTGGCGATGATTAGCTCCTGTTCAGCCTGTTTTCGGGCCGTGAGGTCGCTATATACAATGGCCACACCATATCCCTCAATCGGAATTGGCGTAGCTGAAACGTTGATCCACATTACCTGGTCATCGCCCTTCCGTATGCCCATTTCCACATTTTCTACCGCGATCCCCTGGCTGAGCGCACGAACGCTGGCATATTCCGATGCCGGCATCGGGGAGCCATCGGGCCTGATAATTTGCCAATCTTTGCTATTTATCTGTCTTTGTTTTTGTTCTTCATTACCAAGGCCAAGAATGTGTTGGGCGATACTGTTTGTTTCAATAATCTGTCCATTGGCATCAGATATTGTAATCCCCACCGGGAATAAATCGAAGAGCGTTTGGTATTTCGACAGGCTTAAACGCAGCGCTGAATCCGCCTTTTTCTTTTCAGTTATAACCGTAAAGAATACCGAAATTCCCTCCGCTCCGGGATAAACTTTTACATTGTACCAGTTAACATAGGGTTCTATTCCAAAAAATGTCTCAAAAGTGGATATTTCCTTAACGGCAAGAGCATGTGTGTATTTTTCTTCAAACACGCTCCCTTTCGCCTCTTCAAATACTTCACTGAATATCTGCTTCCCAAGAACATCATTGCTCTTTTTCAACAGAAGCTCTTCTGCCTGTTTGTTAAAGTAAGTAAATCTCAATTCGTTATCGAGTGAAAAAAAAGCATCACTGATACTTTCAAGCGTTGTTCGGTATCGCTTTTCGCTCGATTGCAGCGCTTCCTGCCCTGCCCTGCGTTCTGAGATGTCCTGATGAAAAGCCAGATAGAACTGCTGACCATCGATGTTGATTAAACTTACCGTGTTGCTGAGGGTAACAATGTGCCCGTCTTTATGGTAATGCTCGACCTCAAAACGGACAATCTCCCCAACATGCAGGCGTTGCATTACTTCAGTTCGTCCTTTAAATGCTCGTTCATTGAGTACATCTAATTCTTTAATGTCGAAATTCTTCAACTCGTCAACAGTATAACCGTGCATCTCGGCGAAGGAGTTATTGACCTCAACTAATTTACCTTCCATCGACATCAGGATGAGACCTTCATTCGCCTTGTCGAACAGGTTGCGGTACAATCGTTCGCGTTTAATTATTGAATCCTCCATCTTTGCTTGTTTCTTCTGATGGACATGAATTCTTTTCATAATAAATCCGGCGCCGGCAAGTCCGATAATCCATATTCCTCCATAGGTAATGAGTAAAAACAGCAGGTGAACGTTTAACTGTTTCCTGACAGGCTCCCATGGAACTGAAACACTTATCCCCCCACGGACATCACCAATTTTATAACCTTGCTGTTGATGGCATTTCAAACAACCCTGCTCGGCAATCATTGGTTTCATGAAACGAAAATATTCCTTTCCTTTAATCATTTCCAGAGATGCCAACTCGGGGACGCCCAGCTCAAAAGCCAATAATGCCTTCTTTTCCCAATCATCGGGTGCGTTGGAGGGTCGTATTGGTATAAGGCTCGTAATGTGACCTAGAGATCCAAACTGCTGAGTTCCCAGTTCATGCACCTGACGAGTCATATAGGCGGGGTTGACCAAGGTGAGTCTTTTTCCGGAAGGGGTCGTAATATCTCTTTCAGGCAAATTTGAAAGCCATGGATTAGGAGGAGTGCTGGCGGTAACCGGCACATAAACACCTCCATGAATAGTAGCCCATCGGCGATATACCAAATCCTTGTTATAGCCATCGATTGCGCTGGATTTTACTATTTGAAGTGAATTTTTGTAAACCTCCCGGTAATTGACCATTGCCAGTATTGCAATAAGAATTGTCCAGAATACTGCCAGTAAAATAAAGTACAATAATATTCGCATCTTCACTTTTCCTTTTTCCATATACAGTGTTTACTGTTATTTGAAATACTTATGTATCATGTCCAACAACAAGCTGTGATTTAACGGCTTTGTAATATAGTCGTTACATCCGGCTTCCAGCGCCTTTTCTCTGTCACCGATTAGCGCATAGGCTGTTTGTGCAATAATGACAACATCTTTGTTAAAATGCCTGATTTGAATAGTTGCTTCATAGCCATTCATTCCAGGCATCCGAACATCCATCAATACCAGGTCAAGGTCAGGATTATTCCGGCAAACTTCAATCGCTTCAATTCCTGTTATTGCCGTCAGCACATTCCGGCTAAAATTCCTGACCACCCTTTCAATCAACAATTCCGAAGTTTCATCATCTTCGGCAATCAGTATTTTCAGGTTTTTGATTTGACCTGATTCCTCTTCTGCCGGTAAAATATTCGAAATATTGGTGTGTACCTGTTCTTCTGTAATGTATGGAATTGTGAAATAAAATACTGACCCTGACCCGTCTTCGCTTTCTACCCATATTTTTCCGCCAAGCATTTCAACATATGCTTTGGCTATGGATAATCCCAGACCAGCACCCTGGTATGCATGCGTATCATTAATATCTGCCTGAATAAAGCGTTCAAATATGGCTTCCTGTCTGTCTTTTGGGATACCGATACCCGTATCTTTTACAAAAAAATGCAGAAATGATTCATGGGGGAGGGTATACCCGAATTCAATGGATCCTGAATGGGTATATTTAATGGCATTCTTGATAAGATTTGAAAGAATAGAATCAAATTTGTTACGGTCAGTATTGATGACAGCTTCTTTTCCGTGCAAAGAATTTTTCAGGATTAGCTGTATTCCTTTACTTTCAGCCTCCGGTTTGAAAAAGGTATAAAAAGATTCGGTAGCTGCATTGACATTCATATTTGAAAGAGCAACTTCCATTTGTCCGGATTCTATTTTCGAAATATCAACAATATCATTGATAATATTGAGCATCCGGGCACCACTTTTCTCGATGATCCTGATGCATTTTTGTTGCTCCTGCCCGTTAAGACCGGGTTCTTTCAATAATCCGGCAAAGCCGAGGATTCCATTCATGGGCGTTCGTATTTCATGGCTCATGTTGGCAAGAAAAGCTGATTTGAGGTGGTCGCTTTCTTCAGCGTGTTCTTTGGCAATGACTAATTCCTTTTCAGCTAACTTTCGCTCTGTGATGTCGCGAAATGTCCACATCCTGCCAAGGTATTCTCGATCCTTGTCAATGACAGGCGCTGAATACCTTTCAAGGAAGAGATTGAAAATTGGTTTTGTTTCTTCTGATACAAAAAAACCGAACAGGCTGTTTTTCAGATGCTGCCGGTCTTTGCCTAACATCCTGGCCCCGTTGAGGTTCAATTCAACGATTTCACCTTGACTGGAAAGTGTAAAATAACCTGATGGTGCCTGATCGTACAATCTGATATACTTATGGTTCGCAGCTTCTGCCTCTGCCCATGCATGTCGGAGTTCTTCATTCTGCAACTCCAGCTCGATCTGGTGAACCTCCAGTTCATGAATGAGTTTCAGCATGTCGGTTTCAACAGAGACGTTGCATGCAATGTCTGCACGGGTTTTCAGCAAATCTTCTGCCTTTTGTCGAAAGATTTTGGTTTCGGATTTATTTTGAGTATTTTTCATGAGGGAATGCTGACTTTTTTATTCGAATCAGGATTTTAATCTTGTAAGGGATTGACATTTTTACTTGTTCTTTTGACTATCCAAACTCAGTTTGATCTTTGTTCCGGAAGAACTGTCACTTGTTATTTCAATAATCCCGTTCATCTCTTTGATAATATGATAACAAATCGATAAGCCGAGGCCGGTTCCCTTTCCTTCATCTTTTGTTGTATAAAAAGGAAGCATGATATTATGGATATCTTCGGTGCTGATGCCAATACCATTGTCGGTTATTTCAACGATAAGAAATTGATTTTCCAAGTAAGACCTGATGCCAACAATCATGTCAAAATTTTCATCCTGCTTGTTTTTCTTTTCAATTACCGCATCTTTGGCATTAGTCAGCAGATTGATGATGACCTGTTCGAATTTATATTTGTCGTCGCAAATATTGGGAATCTTTTTTTCGAGTTGAAGATTCAGATTGATTCCAAGGTGTTTGAACTGTTCTGTCATCATCGAAACCGCATTTTCAATGCTTGAATTAATGTCGAATGATGAAACTGCATAATCATCATTGCTTTTTGAAAAAGCCTTTACATTTTCAATGATATCTCTTATTCGGATTATATTTTCAAAAATCTTGTCTGATTTGCTTTTAAGAAAATCGAGGTCGATCGTTTCGGTTCTGGCAGCCTCAAACAAAAGTTTGTCTATCACCATCGAAATAATGTTCAATGGCTGGTTGATTTCATGTGCCATGCCCGTAGCCATTTCGCCAATGTTGGCCATGCGGTCGGCATGGATCTGCTTTGTTTCCATTTTTTTTCGTTGGGAAATATCGCGGATGATGATCATGTATGACAAGGGAGTCCCATCCAGACCTTGTATTAAAGTTGAACTGATTTCTCCCAAAAATAATGATTGGTTTTTCTTTGTGACAGGTATTTCAATTTGTTGGGCAATCCCTTCATTCATGGTCCTTTCAATTAATTTATCCATCTTGTGTTTTTCATCAGATGGAATGAAGTGGAAAATGTCCTTACCAACCAGGTCATCTCTGGAATCAGCACCAAATAATTCAAGTCCAATTTCGGAAATATCGGTAATTATTCCTTGTAGATCTGTAAGGACAATACCATCGGGTGATGCATTTAATGTTGATTTGTATTTTTCCTCACTTACTTTCAGCATTCTTTCAGCATTCTTTCTTTCGGTGATGTCGCGATTGAGAGCGATAAAGCCAACAGTTTGGTTTGTATCATCTTTTACTATTGAAACAGATGAAATAATGGGAATCCGGGTACCGTCACGCCGGTTTTGTGTTATTTCGCCTTTCCAGTAACCATCCTGTGAAATCTTTTGGAGAACAATATCGATCGAACAACCATGATAATCATTGATGATATATGACTCCATTGGCTGCCCTGTAACTTCGGAGGATGTCCAGCCGTATAGCTGTTCGGCTGTTTTATTCCAGAATAGTATGTTGTAATGAATATCGGTCGCTATGATGGCGTCGGAAACATTTTCAAGTAAAGTTGACTGATACCGGATTTTTTCCTCAGTTCGTTTCCGTTCGGTGACATCAACAAATGAAGCAATTATTTTCCGGTTGCTTAACATGGTGACTGACATCAGAGAATGTCTTATCTCTCCGTTTTTTTTATAGAAAGTAAAGTCATATTTATCAGGGGCATCCTTTGGGTTTATCAGTCTGCGGCGGTTATATTCTTTTAATCGTTCAAGGTCTTGTGGTGGAATTTGTTGCGTCCAGCTCATTCCTATTACATCCTGCTTTGTATAACCACCTACTCTACAATATTCTTCATTTACCATAGAGATGGTGGTGTCGGGCTCGATGATGGCAATTGCAGTTGAGTTGTTTTCAAATATTGAACGAAAGTTTTCCTCGCTCTGCAGCAAATTCTCTTCAGATTGTTTGCGGTCGGTGATATCGGTATGTGTGCCGAACATTATCAGAGGCTTGCCATCCTGATCCCACTCCCGAACTCTTCCCCTGTCAAGGACCCATATCCAATCGCCGTTTTTATGCTTCATCCTTGCCTCGCACTCGTAATAGTCTAACTCGCCTTTGAAGTGTTTTTCAAGTAATTCACCAGAAAACTTTAAATCATCAGAATGAGAAAACTTCATCCAGGTTTCAATGTTCACCGGTGAAATTTCATCCAGGGTATAGCCTATTATTTCTGCCCATCTTTCATTGAAAATAGTTTCTCCCGTTACTATATTCCAAATCCAGGTACCAACCCGGGTGCCTTCGATCATGCCTTGCATCTGCCAGTTCATATTTCGCAACGCTTTTTCAGCCCGAATTATTCTTGAAGCAGCATCAACCCTTGCCAGAAACTCCCTTTTTTGCAGTGGTTTTATCAAATATCCATCAGCGCCGGTTTCCAGTCCTTCTGAAATATTTCCAGACTGTGTTTTTATCCCTGAAAGCAATAAAATATGAATCGTTGATAATAACGGATCACTTTTGATTGTTTTGCAAATGTCGACACCGCTGATATCCGGAAGTACTATATCGAGCAGGAGCAGGTCAGGTTTATTCTTATAAACAGCCTGCAAACATTCCTGTCCGCTAACCGCAGTGATGACGATATACTGTTGTTCTTTTAGCAGGCGTTCGGTGATTCGTAGCAGATCAGAGTCGTCATCGACCAGAAGAATCTTAAACTCACTGTTGATATTGGTAATCATTGGTATCGATTTTGATGTATCTCTGCTCCGATTTTTTTCAATCATCTATTTATCGAAACTACTTCTCGACTTACAGATATTCCTGCTCTTCCTGCTTGTGATGGAGGATTTTCACCTCTTGGGCGATCCCCGCCAGAATATCTGAAATGCTATAATCACACATCACATTGTTTTCAAGTGGCATTACAGGTTAGTGCTATCCGTTCCCTCAAAGGAATTCAATCGTTCGAATGAGGTAATATCCAGGTTGTTATCCATCTTTCCAGCACTTTTTCAATTTTTATGACCATTACATCATATCATTGAATGTTCTCTTTCAGGAATTTAACTACTGTTTTTTTACATCGATGATATTACTCATACTTGTCTTTTATTTTTACCAGAATCAAATTTTCACTCACCTTTTCTTTTGTAAGTGAGATAAATTCGTCATTTGGGGATTGCCTCACTGCTGCTGAATAATCAAGGAGCGTATGGTAGGCATTGTGTATTACGTTCAGGTTATCTGTACAGCCGGGAACATCCATGTTTTCGGGAAGTAATGATTTGGATTTTTCCAAATAAGCGTTTGCTATTTCACTTTCGATGGTTTTTTCTTTCAGGCCCAGCTCTTTTCGGGCCAGTTCCACATGTTCAGGATTCAGCTTCCTGACTTCAATGGTAAAGAAGCTATAGCATGGTAGTGGGCCAACTATTTTGAAATTCAAGGCTCCATTATATTCTCCTTTAAGTTTATCAACAGCATGTACAAACCGTCCGGCATTTTTTCTTTTAATCAGGACTGCCGAATTGGTTACCATTTGGCCATCCATCACTTCATGAATTATTATATCCAGACTGACGGTTGAGATGGCTTCCAGGATTTTTAATTCGACAGATTTGTTCTTCTCGTCCAGTTTTTCCTGCAACAACATTCCCGCTTTTATCAGTTCAACCTGTGTTAAGGCAATTCCGGTTTGCAATAATTGGTTCTTTGACCCGATGATAATGGGATGGCAAGCCATCTCATTTATGATGCCAGGAAAGTCTGTCCAGGTCACAGCCAGATCAATTTCGGTCAGATATTCAATTTCTTTCAGGACAGAAATTATTAATTCATGACCTTTTGCCAGAATGGTTAACACCTCATCTTTGGAATTTACAATTGTTCCAAGCTTAACTGGTATAATCATGTCAAACCCTTTTGCCATTATATCTTCAAGCGTTTTTTCATGATTTACCAATACATGCGCCAGCGACTCATTATCGGAAAAATCGAGATCAGTTGAGTCCCTGTCGGAAACAATGGCAGAGATATTTTGAAACGAAACAGCATAAACCCCTGAACTCTCAAGTGATTGAAAGTGCGTTGCTCCGTAAAAATTCGGCACAATCCCGTAGATGTATATTCCTTTTGGCGCCATGTGTGTTGTTGTCGATGTGTGTTCCTATGGGAAGAAGAATCCTCGTCGCTTACAGCTACAAAATGAGCACTTCATTATTTTTGCGTTGATCTTCTCTGTTTGAAAATATGTTTAAGCATGTTATGAGTTTGGATGAGAAGAATCCTTTTACAGACCTGGTGTAATGAACAAACCACAACCTTCTTTTAACCATTTTCATTTTACCGCAAGTGCAAACCATGTATATGTTCCGATAAGTCCGTATCAATGGTCGGAATTCAATTCCGCAGTTGCAATACATTGAATATTCAGTTATTTTCATATTCAGTTCCCTGATCTGTATTTATTCGCTTTGTGTCGTTATTATACTTTAGAATGGTACATATTTTCAACTTTCAGCACTTTACCTTCATCCAGTAACTCTTTGGCGGTATTTCCAAGTTTCATTCGCGATTGGTTCATCGGGTATTCCATGTCTGATATTTTCACACCCCCCCGGATGTGTGTTGATAAAATTCAGCACTTTCTGTTTCAAAATTTCCGGCTCCTTTGGAAATGAAGTAAAAACCGGTTCTTCTAAAACCGGAGGTTCCGGTGTCATTTAAACCGGGACAGCTTTTTTAACTTCAGCAGGGACCACCTTTTTTACCTCTTTCTTTGCTACAACCTTATGCGTGTCAACACCCGTTTTCCGTATCTGATCCATTGCATCCTGCATCTTTTTCCATTCAGCCGATGCATCAACCCGGTTCTGCAACAAATCATTTAGCATTCCTCCTGTGTAACTTTTGATATTGTTCACATCGGCACGGATGCCCTTAATTGATACATGAATGCCTTGCATGATGTCATTGTAGTCACCAAGCCTTTCTTTTTCTCCATTGGCAAGGTCTTTTCTCAGTTTGCGAGCCATTTTATGGTTTTCATTGCTGATTTCCAACAACCTTTTATGGAACCCGTTTAGCAATGCTCTTGTATATTCGACTCTGTTAGCCAGGTTTTTGCCCAGTTCTGCCCTGAGTTCATCCGACATATCCTGATGCTCTTTTTCAAACCGGTCGAGCATTTCGTTGGTATTCCTGAAAATGGCTGCAACCTCCTCGTTAATGCTGTTAATATCATCGTTGATGTGTTTCATCAGGGCGTCAAATCACTTCATTCTGTTTTTTTCGTTTTTCATCCTCTTTGCTCTGCCTTGGGCAAAGGATGTATTCAACTCAACAGCCATTTGTTTCCGGTCGGTTGCGAATTCGTTGATCATGTTGAGGGTTGAAGTTTGAATTGCCATAACCTCTTTCCGGATGGAGGCGATCGTGCCATGGATAGAGCTCATTAAAGCTTTGAAGGTACTCAGCCGTTCTTTTTCCCCACGGGCAAGGCCTTTTCTTAGAGCAGCCGCATTGGCGTTTAAAATGTCGGTCATCTCCTGGTGATCCTTGCGGAAACCGTCGAGAGTTTTTTGAACATCGTTTGATAGCTCTTCATTTTCCTGGATCCGATTTTTGAAGGAAGCCAGTAAATCGTCGGTCAGATTCTTCATTCCTGATGCTAATCCCATTGTTTTATCTCCTATGTTTAATTAATATATGGTTACCTATGTTTGTTGATTTCTTATAATTTTTCTTGCAAGTATCTGTTTCCATTTTTTCATCTCCTGTCTTTAGTAAATAATGGGAAAAATATATTTGATGCCCAACAGACCGTTTGTCAGCAGCAGGCAGTAATTTTCTGAACTTCAATGGATGAAATGATATGTTTTGGGGTTACTCTTTCCTTACTGAGTTCGCAAAAGAAATGATGGCCATTAACGGTCAGGCGGTGGGAGGGTTCTGGAAAATATTCTGAAACCTGAAAGGAAAGTTGATTTTTTGTAATCCGGGACTCGAAGTAGGTTATAATGATGTCAGAAAAAGCATCTATGTATCTTTCGGCCCGGGTACCCATAAAATATAATTTCGATTTTACTTTGTTAGAAAAAGCGAAATTCTTGGTACCTCATGCTTTCGGTTATTCCACCGATAAGGATGTTTTAGCAAGAATAACTGCTGAATTGCAATATGCCTTATGCGGCTTTTGCAGTTAAGCCGATTGCTTCTGCATACTTCAGGTATGTTTCAACAGAGGCTACCACAACCCTTGCTTCAATTGCAAGCAGTTCGATACCAACCAATGAAACTCTTACCCATGCGTCAACTACAACACCTTTGTCAAGGATACGGTCGATAACCTCTACGAGGCTGCTTGACCCGATTGTCTTTTCTACTGCCATTTTTTTAATCTCCTATTTTTGATTTATTAAGACCGTGCTTCACATGAGGGACGGTTTACCTCTTTTCGTGTAGGTAGAGATATTGCAAAGGGCGGGCCGGAAATAGATGACAAATGGATGTATTGCGTGATTATGCCTGTTATATATCTGAAAATAAATGCTATAAAAATAAAAGTATTTTTATTGGAGGGCCTTTCACAGGATAGATTGGTAAAGGTTTATTGTTTATTCATTAAAATAATCGCGTAGAGTACGTGAAAATACTTTTCCGGAAATTTTTTGTATAATTGGTATTATCGTGAATTACGCGAAAACGCGTATAGTGGGAAAAATAGTCTTCTTGACCACATTCTGCCGATTTTGATTGACCACTTTAACTTATTGACATTCTGCTAACTGATATGGTCATGCTATTTCGGCGAAGACTGGTCAAAACGAGCGTTTTTTCTACACAATTGCAGGACAATGTAGACTCATCTATTTGTTCTTAAGGTATAAATTCCGCAAGGCAGTTTGCTGGTCAACCGTTATACCTAAGCCTTCAGAAAAATAATTTTCGATGCTGCCATATTTTGTCTGCATTTCGTCAAATGCAGCATTGAGGTACTCTTCTTTCACACCAAGGGTGGCAGCGGGAATGGAGGGGGATCCACCTGCCGCGACGAATTGTTTGATTAAATTATCATACATCGGGAGAATGTATTCATTGCTGCGCAAGTAATCCTTTTTAACCGCTTCCATTGGCACGCCAAGAAGGGTTAGCAGGGCTGCCGCTGCCCATCCGGTTCGATCCTTACCCGTGGTACAATGAAAGAGTGCCGGCAACTGATTTTTGTCTCCAAGCGACAGGAATAATTCACTGAATGCTTTTTGTGCACTTGGCAAAGAGATAAACTGGCGGTAAGCTGCCTTAAACATATTTTCAACCTTGCCATCACCAAGATCGGCATTCGCTTTTTTAGGATCCGATAAGAGTCCTATCAGATTTGCCGGTCCTGAAGTTGGATTGCCAGCCATCACATCCAGCCAAACATTGTTGACACCAACAGGCAGCTCATCCGGTTTGGCATTGCGCTCTGTGGCGGTACGCAAGTCAAAGTCATTCTTAAGATTGAGCTTTGCAAGCAAAAGCATATCACTTGTACTAATGTTGCAGAGTTGATTTGAACGATATACCAGCCCTCTGGCAACAGTGGCTCCATCTGTTGTCTTGTAACCACCCATGTCTCGCAGATTAGGGATGGAAACAATACCCAGACTTTGTCCTGGTTCCAGTTCATTGTCACTCATTTTAGAGAAAGAGCTTAAGATAATGCCAGACAATACGATTAGAAAAACAAACATGTAATTTGTGTACAATTTATTGGTGCGATTCATCATTTTGCTATTTACTGTTAGTTAAGGGCACCTCTAAAAACAGGTTTAAGCCCGGTTAATCATACGATAAAGGTATAACATTGTTTTCTAAAAACAAGCTGTTCTCCTCTCTCTTTGTTATTATTAATATATTTATATATCAATCACTTACAAAATATTTCGTTTGCGTTTGGACTTAATTATCCATTGTATTCAATCTATTGCAGCTGAATAGACCGAAATAAATTGCAGGTCAAATTCATTAACCCTATCCTCACTCTGACCGAAGGCTTATTCCCGTTGTTTGTTTTCTGTTCTTGTGTTAACGGTTTATTTCGGTATCCTTTTTCGTGAATGCAATTTTTCATTTTGTTTTTTGAACTGGCTGCTTCAACAGCTGGGCCAGTATATGCACTATCTCCATACATTTCCTGCTCCGCCGGAAATAACGCGATTCTAATAAAATCTTTCGAGCATATTTTAGCTATTTAAACATTGCAATAGTAAAAAATTGTCCGTGGAATTGAAAATATTCGTTTCAGCGTAGTGAAAATCAATGGCCGAATGGAAGGTTTATTTAAACAACCACCCTAACCTCAAATTCGCGTAAATCCCACCGAGGTTGAGCCCCCCGGCAGAAACTGTGATTTGATCTTTGATGACCAGCTTTGCGCAGGCTTTGAGGCCTGGGAATTTGGTGAAGGAACTGAAAGAAAAACCTTTGTAGGGACTTGCAAGGAAAATAGTCTGTTTAAAAATGAATAACGCCAGGCTAAGAAAATAACTTTCACTTTCGCAAGGAAAACCTTAAACTTATTTCCCGCTCCCAGCTTTATCTGAAATGTAAACTATCGTCATGCCATCGTCAAGTACGACATTGCTTTTATAATGGGTATACTTTTGATGCACTTACTGTTTTATTATCTTCACTGTCTCGGCATTATTCCCAGATATTACACGGACGAAATAGACCCCAACCGGCTTGTCTGATAATGAGAATTCATCTTTGCGTTCTCCGGTTATTGATTGAGTTAATACCTTTTCTCCCCATATTCCATATATCTCTACCGCAACATTTTCGATTGATGCCTCCCCGGTTAATTCAAGGATGAAGCTTCCGGTAGTGGGATTGGGATAGATTTTGAAGGATGTTTGTTCAATGCCCCACATTGTTTCTTCTTGTGTTGTGACAACGGCGGGTATTGAGGGATTTGTGCAATATGGGCCATCGGGAGCGATATAGCCCCACATAGATCCTCCGGGCTCAACAATTGTTCCTGGCAAATAATGAATAACCTGCCCTGCAATCATTGTCGCACTCCCTCCGGTTTGGACCAAAAAGGTGGTTTCGTTACCGGCTACACTTATTGTTTGGGTAGCATTATAACAGGCTGTGCCTGTTAAGGTTCCCACCACTGTTTTTGTTATTGGGGTATTTCCAATTTGCAGAGTTATCGGTTGACTGTTCAAGGTTAGCAAAGTAGCAATGGAATTGGTAATTCTGCAGGTATAGTTTCCCGAATCATCTGGAGTTACATGCTGAATCATGAACTCAGATCCTAAAGCACCTGTAATAAAGTTTCCATTTTTATACCATTGGTAAGTATTACTTTGCCCCCCGACAGTTACAGAAATTCTAAATTCCTGACCTATCTGCTTAGTAACTGTATCTGCCTCACCAACAAGAGCCTGGGGAGAATAGGTGAACTCGATATTCGGGACTCCAATATTTGGTTCTATATCCCCAAAATCTAACCAATTATTTTGCACCATTAAATAGTGAGAGGCTCTCCCCGTCGGCGATGCTGAAGGGGCAGCCTACTCGATCTGGATTATACACCAAGCCGTGCTCCGAGCAACGGGTAAGAGTGAAGGAATGAAGCGGCTGGGGGAGCTGCGCTGCAGCGGCAGCAGCGAAATGACTGAACGATTACCGGTTGCGAGGTGGAGCGCTATTGATCTTCGATTTCTTTGATTTTCTTCTGCGACAATTGCTTTGCATTTTGTCGGGTAACAATCTTCTTTCCTGACTTTTCTTCGATCGCTTTGCGTGTATTTCCTGCAATTGTGCCGCCCTGTCTGGCAATTTTTCGGTTATTTTCAAAACCTGCAGGCTTCTTTTCTTTGGAGATTTCAGTTGTTGTTGCTTCTGCCAGCATATTTAAAACCAATTCTAGGTTTGACATGTGGTCGCGAAGATTTTCTTTTTTCAGGTTCTTGAATTGCTTATACTGTTTTGTTGAAAATCCGCTCCATGCCTGGGTAATATCATCGGTAAGTATGGCAAATTCCTGACCCTTTTCCACGCCACGGTTTTCCCATTCATCAGTCAATTCTTTACGAACTTCAATACTTTTAAGGCGCTGGTTGATCCATTCTTTTGAGTATCCTTTTCGTAAATAGGTTTCCATCAATCGATCAATGCCTTTTTCAGGATCTTCAATTTCATCGATTCGCTCTGAGCCAATTTTTGCCAACCACATTTTAAATGGCTCGGCTTTTGGCGAGGGAACTGATTGAATTAATCGAAACAGTTGTTCGCTATCGGCAACGTCGGTGATGCGCATTTTGCCATCTTCAGCAGACATTTTGAACTGTCCGATTTTTTCGGACAGTTCACTGCCTTCTTTTTTCAGCTTAGTTTTCAAATCGCTCCAATACTTACGAGGACGATCGGTGCCGGTAAGCGCTTCAATAACATCAATTATCGAAAAGTACCATTTTTCAACTTCCGAATCCCAAACAGAACGCACCTGTTTGGTTTCAAATAATTTGATTGCTGTTTCTTTAGTCATATTCATCACGGGTTAGTAAGTACAAATATACGCTATCTGTTTATTTCAAGACTCTCCCAAGGAAAAATCGAAATCCAAGATCATCAATCCGGAGGCCGACCAAAGTATAATCCGATTTATTCTAAAAATTTTGTCCGGAAGCCTGCTTTAACAGCTGGTCCAGTACTTCGGCTGTTGCCTTTTCTTTGAATTTCCCGTTGGCTTTCACCACATTTTCATGGGTTCCTTCCAATACGCAATCAATGCGGCGCAAAAGAGTAAAGGGCAAAATTACGTCTTCGTAGTCCTTTTCTGCGTATTCATCACGGATATGCTCCTTAATACCCCAGATGAAATCAGAAATTTCGTTGTGATTTACCATTGTTATGTTAGTCAAATTCAGTTATGCAAATTAAGGAGAATTATCGTTGGTTTACCATCCGGATCAAAAAGGCTATCAACACCCGATAATAAATGTTCGAAGCTGTCACATTGGGGACTTATATTGTTTGGGGTTATCAGCATTTCAGGATAATCATGAATGTCTTGTATTATAATTTATCTCTATTACATTTGCCACTTAGATAGGTTCTTCTTAAAAATAATTCTGAAACCATGAACATACTGAAAATCAATAACGGAAAAGTTGAAATTCGGAAGGACAATGGATCTTTGGTGAGAACCATCGGGAATGGCGATGCCATTTCGGCAGACATTAACAGTGATCAATCGTTGGTGGTGATAACCACTAATAAAGGAAAGGTTGAAATAAGAAAGGAAAACGGTTCGTTGGTGAGAACCATAGGGAACAATGATGCCACGAATGCCAAGTGGTATGGGAGTGAAATTGCTGTAACCACCGTTAAAGGCAAAACCGAACTCAGGAAAGAAAACGGGAGTTTGATACGCACGATGTAATGCCAGTTTAGGAGAATTGAGGATGAACAAATTTATAATTTTGCCATTTTTTCTTTTACTTTTCGTGTTTTCTTTCGCCCAACAGGAGGCTACCACAACTGACGGCAAAAAAATTCTCATTTACCAGAATGGAACCTGGAAGCCCGCCCAAATTGAAACAGTATCCGAAATTCACGCGGTATCCATTGAACATCTTGAACTTCCCATGCCCAATCCCCTCGGACAGATCATCATGCATACAGGTTACACCCTTTCATACAACTCCGCCTTTCGCATTACCAATTGGGTTGCCTACGAACTAACGGCTGAAGAGACCGTTCGGGTGGTTAAACGCAATGACAAGTTTATTCCCGACCCGCTACTTTCATCCGGCGCCGTTTCAAATGCCGACTACAAAGGATCAGGCTATGACCGGGGGCATCTGGCTCCGTCGGCCGATATGTGTTATTCATACCAAACAATGGCCGAATCGTTCTACCTTTCAAATATGGCGCCCCAGAATCAGGGTTTCAACCGGGGCATATGGTCAAAACTTGAAGCACAGGTAAGGCAATGGGCGGTCGATGAAAGGGCGGTTTATGTGGTCACTGGGACGGTTTTAACAACAGGGCTCACTACTATCGGTAATAACAGGATAACCGTTCCTGCGTACTTTTACAAGGTGATTCTGGATTACACCGCACCGGAAATCAAGGGGATCGGGTTCATTATGCCCAACCAGGGTTCGCAGGAACCATTGCAGCACTATGCAGTCACCATTGATAGCGTGGAGCGGGTAACGGGCACTGATTTCTTTTACCAGTTGCCGGATGAGCAGGAAAAGATTATTGAAAGTACTATCGATTTGAGCAAGTGGAGCTGGACGGCGACAAAAACCCAATCAAAGAAGGAGGGCAGTTGACAGTCCTTACAATTTAGCTGTAAGACCAAAGCAGGAGCGAGCTGCAAGAATAAAGCCAGCAATCGTAATGGTTATTGTTTTCAGTATCAGAGTCGGGAAACAGGAACTGCAGATGAGAAGTATACTTTTCAAATTGCCTCCAAATGAGGACCCGCCTGTTCAGCGCTCTGCATTAACCAACAAGGACAATCAATGTTCCGGAATAACTTACAGCCTGAACGGAAAATACCAACAAGTGTTTGGTCGATTAAATTTTATGTAGTTACACCTCGGGGATTTTCTCCATATTTGCAGCCCAAAACAGAGGTCCAGCTGATTTTGAAAACCAATACTGCTATTTATGAAAATGTCATTGCCTAAACGATCGTTGAGTTTTTTTTCA
Organism: uncultured Bacteroidales bacterium; assembly: GCA_903885595.1. GTDB lineage: Bacteria > Bacteroidota > Bacteroidia > Bacteroidales > FEN-979 > CAIVAT01. Next base: position 2,480 of record CAISJJ010000109.1, on the reverse strand, counting down.
ATTTTAATATTTTCGTTTTTATTGATTTCAGGATTTATTTCCTGCAAGAAAGATTCTGTTAGTGATACGGTTATACTAACGTTCACAAGCTGGAGAACGGACGATTTAGAGCGGATGAACCGAATAAATGCACTTTTCACTCAAATGCATCCGAATATTCAGATCAACTTTCAGCCCATTGATACTGAGGCATACGACAGTATTGCGCTCGACCGTTTAAAGGATGGCGCCGGAGCCGACATCATATTCCTTCGCTCATACGACAAGGGTCGTAAGTTTTACGATAACGGTTATCTGTATGACCTTACGAATGTCATACCCAACCTTGTTTCTTTCAATCCAATGGTTGTAAATGCCTGGTCAACAAAACAGGGTATAACATATGGATTGCCTTCAGTGGGTGTTACCCATGGTATTTACTATCAGAAGGCGCTGTTTGCCAAATACAATATTCAGAAACCCACCAACTGGAATGAATTCATTGCCGCTTGTGAAACTCTGCTCAAGGGTGGCGAAACAGTTTTTGCTCAGGGGACATTGGATAGCTGGACACTTTACGAAATTGCTTTCTCCGGATTGGGCGCAAATTTTTACGGTGGTGAGGCGGCCCGGCAAGCGCTGATGTCAGGAACAAAGAAGTTGACCGACCCAAATTTCCTTGCAGCCTTCTCTGCGGTAAACTCCCTGAAGAAGTATCTGCCTGAAGGTTACCAAACGCTGGGGTATGAAGCCATGAAGCAGTTGTTTGCATCAGGAAAAGCCGCCATGTTTTTAGGTGGCTCCTGGGAGATCAGCACCTTTGAAGATCTTGGCGCTGATAGCTCCGTAATTGGCTGGTTTGCGCCCCCTGTGGCCACTCAGGGTGATAAACTCCAGTATTGCTTTCATGTTGACGCCGGCATCGGGATTAATAAGAATTCAAAGAATATGGAAGCCGCTATCGAATACATAAAATGGCTTTCCGGTTCACAATATGCACAAGCGTTGATGGATGAACTTCCGGGATTCTTCTCCTATACACCAGGAACACTCACCCTGAATAACCCACTGGCGCAGGAAATGTATGGTGCTTCCCTTACTGCCAACCTCACCGTTCGTACCATGTGCGAGAGGTTAAGCGCCCGGGAACCATCTGGCAGCACCTTGATGGGTATTGCGCTTAATGGCATGATGAATGGTGACTATACAGCAGAAACCGCTGCATCATACGTTCAAACTCAGCTTGACACATGGTATAAACCTTGAAGAATATTGAAAAGATCATTGTGACCAATATTAATTTTATCCATTTTATACCACATAACCATGAACCGATTTATCCTTCTCACATTCGGACTGTTTAGCCTGGTCAATGGCTATTCACAGGTTCAATACGCAACCTATTACAATCCTATGGACTCTGTTACATACAACATTCAGCTGGAAACTGCAAAGGATGATGACTATTCAATCTATGTATATGGCATGCATATCACCACGGATTTTCAAACAGGTGGCTTTTACATTCAGAAAAAAAATCTGGACGGGTTTCTTTCGGACTTTTTAGTAGCAAAACAAAAATATGAAGCGTGGACTAATACTGCGAAAGAAAATAAAATAGAGGCTCTTGCAAAAAAGATTGAAATACCAAAATCGCAGAAAATAGGCGGGTTCTTCAAGTCTGGAGATTCTACTACATTGAACACCATGAGCATTAACCGGCATTTGAAACCGGTTTACTCTTTTTTGGTCACAAAGGATAATGGTCTCATAAAATACTATTTGGCCATTTTTACAGATGCCTTCAGAGATCCCCAGGTGCCCCTGCTGATTTCCTCCGGATATGGCTTGATCTTTTCTTCTCCTGAGGAGGCGATGAGTTTCTATTCCTTGCTTCAGCCCGAAAAAATCAAAGCTTTCCTGAGCAAACAACCTAAACTTGATGAACTGTTCAGGTAACGGAGGCAGATCTCATTCAAGTGTCAGGAGGATTGGGCGGGAATGGGAGACTTACCTGGCGATGAAATTTGGAGATATTAGCAGGATAATGTGCCAATGCTATATTATGCTGGAGGTTTGAAAGCTATAAGTGACTTAATAGTCTGATTCAGTAAGATTTCTGATGGAATTTAAACCGGGATGTGGCTCTTTGTTTACATACAGGATGAAAACATCGCGGCCGCTCACTTTCTATATTGAAGGGATCTCAAGTTGTTTGCAGACTTTTTTACAAAGTAAATTTGAAAGCTCCTTGTGCCTGCCGATTGTTGATTGTTTTTGGTTTGCCGGGTTTAAATAAATAGTTTGGCTTGCTCCCTCTCGTAACATGATGCAGCCATGAAAACGCAGATGTTTAAGGAACTCGCCTCTTTTCATAATGCCGGGTTCAGTTTCCGTTTGATGATTTTTCTTCCGGTATATTCCTGTAAAGTATTTTCCCGGTGAGTTGACATGACCAGGGTGAGCGCATCTAATAAATTTTCCTTCAACTCATCAATGGT
>CAISJJ010000108.1 GCA_903885595.1 uncultured Bacteroidales bacterium | reverse complement strand
GGGACACGGGACACGGGACACGGGACACGGGACACGGGACACGGGACACGGGACACGGGACACGGTAGATGAAAAGTCACTTGTCACTTGTCACTTGTCATTGGTCATTGGTCATTTTTTCAGACAGATCCTTGCATCTACAGCCACCACCCTGTCCATTTTCCCCAGAAGCGGGTTAAAATCAAGTTCAATGATCTCGGGAGCAGCGATGAGGAGGGCAGAAAGGCGCTGCATTACATCGGCAAAAAGTTCTTCATTCACACCCTCCTGGCCCCTTACGCCTTCAATGATTTTGTAACTTTTCAGGCTTCGGATCATGGCAATTGCCTCTTCCCTTGAAAGAGGAGACAGGCCTGCAGCCACATCCTTCAATACTTCAATGAAGATGCCTCCCAGTCCACACAGGATAAGATGACCGAAAGAAGGTTCAAACTTGGCCCCGATAAAAAGCTCTACACCCGAAAGCATAGGCTGGATGAGAATGGCTGTTGTATCTTTGATGCCAATCATTCTGTTAAACTCGCGGGCAACGCCTTCAGCATCCTTCACATTCAGCGCCACCCCGCCCACATCAGATTTGTGTATTGGACCTACAACCTTCATGACCACAGGAAATCCCAATTTTGAAGCCGATTTTATTGCATCATCCACCGTTGTGACCACTGCCTCGCCGGCCCGTGGAATCCCGCAGGCATCCATGAGACCCTGGATTGCCGCGGGTGAAATGTAACCATCGGATGAATTATCAATAATGTCCCTGATCTTTTCGAGGTCAACCGCGGGCAATTCAGGATCAGTTGGGGCCGGCCCGGATGCATGGTAAACCCGTGCAAGAGCATTTCCGAAAAGGACCTCATCAGGAAAAAATGCATTCCCCTTTCTGATGAATTCCTTCACCTCCTTGTGCGCAGTGAGTCCTGAAGGTAAAATCGGGTAAACAGGTTTACGGGCAGACTTCATTCGCTGGTCAAGCAAATCATAAACATCGAACACGGGCGTAAGTCCGGGTGTACCGAAGATGACCGCCATGCCATCAATATTGTCGAATTTCTGATCGGTGTAATCGATGATGGTGCCTAATTGTTGTGCTGTTCCCGTAGCCAGGAAATCGATGGGATTTGCAACCGATGAACCGGGAAATAACTGTGAAAGGAGCTCCCGGGAATCAGGACCATCAATATGAGGCACCTGCATGCCGGCATTCGAAAGGGCATCGGTAAGCATAACAGCCGGACCTCCTGCGTGGGTGATGATTGCCATGTTCTCTCCCCTGAGTTCAGGGAAGGTGAATACAGAAGCTACACTGATCAGATCTTCGCGGCCATAGCAACGCACGATACCGGCTTTGCGGAACAGCGCATCCACAGCCACATCGGGACTTGCAAGGGCGCCTGTGTGGGATGAAGCCGCCCGGCTGCCCGCTTCAGATGATCCGGCCTTGATGGCTGCAATCCTGCATCCTTTCCTGATCAGCGATGCAGCATGTTTCAGCAACATCTGCGGCTTTGAGATAGTTTCAATATACAGCAGCTTGATCCTCGAACTTGTGTGCGGATCGAAACTCTCGTCAAGATGCGCCAGGATCTCCTCGACGCCAAGTTGCGCGCTGTTGCCAACCGAAAACACCTGCGAAAAGGTAAGTCCCTTCGGAATACCGGCCTCCATTATAAAAACTGCCGTGGCGCCGGAACCGGAGATAAAATCGCATCCTCGGGGATCAAGGGTTGGAATGGGTTGCGTAAAAACTCCGTGGTAAGCAGGGGTGAGCACCCCGATACAATTCGGACCGATCAGGGAACCTCCAACCGCATTAATGGTATCAACAATCTCTTTTTCCAGAATTCGCCCTTCGGCGCTCTCCTCGCTGAACCCGGCTGATAAAATTATAAAACCCCTGGTCTCCTTTGTATGCGCCAGAAGTTCAACCGTAGCGGGTATGTACTTCGCTGCAATGGCCATGATGGCAAGATCAACACACGGCAACATGGCCGGGTCATGCACACTTCGTATGCCCTGAACTTCGACCTCCTTTAGGTTGGTTACATAAAGTTTTCCTCTGAAATTACCATCAATCAGGTTCCGGAGAACAGCTCCGCCTGGTTTCTGGACATCGTTGGAACCACCAACAACAACGATACTTTTAGGATTCAGCAGTGCCTGATGGATCATAGTAGAATTTTTTGCTAAAATATTAAATATTCCCAAACGGAAATGATAACAATATACGATTTGCGATTTACGATTTGCGATTTACGATATACGATTATTTGATGTGTTTGAGCGAAATAATCCCAAAACAAATTAAGAGACTGTTTAAATTTTAACATACTATTCATTTTTCTTTATTCATTTTTCACTGGCAATTATCCATTGTACTTTATTCATTGGGTTAACGACTAATGTAAAATGAAAAACGATGAGTGAAGATTGAATAATGAAAAACTAATAGTTTTCAGGGAGTTGCAAATTTCAAAATGAATTTTAAACAGACTCTAAATCAATTGATACGGGGTTCCTCCCCTTCACAGGGTGGCCGGAAGGGGTATTTCTGCATCAGAAGAAGGTTTCCTGATATTAACCGGGATGATGGTGTTTCTCAATCTATTTTAGATTTTAGAATAAACATGCTGCGGTTGGATCGTCTGGAAAGCAATCCCGGATTAGTTATACAGGGCAATGTCGGATAGTCATAAATAGCAATCCTCGATGGGTTATTCAGGGCAATGATCGTTTTCTTTGCTAAATTTACCACTCAAAACCGTACCCGCTCCGAAAAGTCAGGTTCAACTGTTTCCCATAATGAAATCTCCATCCTTACACGAGCTTAAAAACGAACTTACGTCAATGCCCTCTGCTGAATTGGTGAAAATATGTATCCAGTTAGCAAAATATAAAAAGGAGAATAAAGAATTATTGGGCTACCTGTTATTTGATTCAAATTATGAACCGGAATACATTAAGAGGATAAAAGACGAACTGGACATTCTTTTCGCACAGGTCAGCACAGCCAACCTTTATTTTGCAAAAAAAAGTATCCGTAAAATTTTAAGGATTACCAACAAGTACATCAGATACTCTTATCAGAAGTCAACAGAGGTTGAACTTCGCATCTACTATTGCTTAAAGCTTAAACAATCGGGTATCCTGTTGCGGTCGGGACCGGCGCTCAGCAATATTTATAATGGCCAGATTCTGAAAATAAACAAGGCCGTTTCAATGCTGCATGAAGATTTACAACATGACTATAACGAAGAATTAAACCGGATTTAAAAGTAACTGCTTACCTCCTTTGAGCAAGCACACAATATTGCACCCTGCGGAGGTTGATGAAATGCCCACTCTCTTCAAAAGAGAGGCCGGGTACGAGTCACATAAACTTTATAAAAGGAGCAAAGGGAGCAGTTTTTGCCTTGTAGTCTTTCCAGTCGGGGTGGTTTTCATATTTTTTTTCAAGCATGGGCACGCCCGAAACAAACCGAAGCAGCAACGTGATGATCACAGGGCTTATCAGCGTATACCAGCCATGAGGGTAACTCAAGGCATAAAAACTGATCCCCAACCATACAAGCGCTTCGCCAAAATAGTTGGGATGCCTCGAAACAGACCATAAACCGGAGGTAATGATTTTCCCTTTATTTGATGAATCCTTTTTAAATTCAGCCAACTGGTAATCAGCAATCACCTCAAACATGAATCCAAAACCAAAAACAGCAAGGCCAAGCAAATCCCATAACCCGATCGGTGAGCCTGAATTGAAATTGATAAACCAGACAGGGGCTGAAATGATCAACATAAAAAGTCCCTGGAGCATAAAAATCTGGAAGTAACTGCG
>CAISJJ010000107.1 GCA_903885595.1 uncultured Bacteroidales bacterium | reverse complement strand
TTTCGCACCTACGGCGCGAAATGCTCCTAAACCTCATCGTTCTACCCATATTTCGCTCCTACGGAGCGCATGGAAGAAGGTCTCTGGTTCAAATGTTAACTTCACTGGTATAATTGCGCTCAATCAATAGAAAAAATCCCTTAAGGTTCACCTAAAAGATATTTGTAAATTCTACCAAGGATAAACATCAACCATTCATTTTAGAATAAGTTGTCCCGAATGATCCGAAACCTGTAAGGCAACAAGGCATCTGCACCTGCATAATCAACGCCAATACGCGGAGCTGATAGGAGATCTGCCTCACAGATTTCAACATTCCGGTCTTCGATCCAAATGGAAGCAGAAGCGTTCTCCTTTAGGGTCAGATCCAGTCCGGTATTGGAGTAATGGATGCCAAGGATCTTTGCGACTTTCCCGGGTCCGATCCCGAAATCTTTAGAAACCTTCTGTTTACCTGCACGCTGCAACATGGTCTTTACCCCTTCGACAGGTATGATGCCGCGGATTAAAACGGCGTGTGGGATATCCTTATCATTTGTGACAACATTAAACAACGAGTGCATTCCATAGCAGAGGTAAACATAGGCCGTTCCACCACGGGCATACATCACCTCACTGCGGGCAGTTCTGCGGCCTCCATAAGCATGGGATGCCTTGTCTGTTACCCCCGCATAGGCCTCTGTTTCGCAAATAATCCCCGAGGTGATCAAACCATCCATCCGGGTGACAAGGTGCTTGCCAAGCAGGTCGCGGGCTATTTGGACGACATCGGGGCGGAGGTAGAAGGAGCGGGGGAGGAGCATAACGAATAATGAATAACGAATAACGAATTACGAGTGACGGATGGCAAAATTGCAATATTTTGGTTGTATAACGTCAAGAAGCGCTACTATTCAGGGCAAAATTAACGTTTATGAAATTGCCATAAGTACAACGCACATGCAAACCGTGAATGATAATTTATGGCTATTCCATGTGACCCGAAAAAATAAATATTAACACATGAAATATCCATAAGCACTATGAGTAAGGTTTAACATCATCCATATGTGAGATTGTCTTTTTTTTTAATATTTTTGATATCTGCAATTAAATAAAACACCTGTAACAAAAGGCGTGATGATTGACATGGCTGAGATGTGCTGAGTAAATAATCTACTTGTTTTTATGGCAGGAACATTCATTGATTTTTTAAAAATTCAAAAAAACATCAGCCGTATCCTGTCAAACAAGTACCCGGCCATGTTCTTGATTTTCTTGTTGTTGGTCACCCTCAACACCCTTTTGGTTTTAAAATTCCCGGGGATTTCAAATGCCGATGTGCGGCCCCAGATCGTACTGATTTGCCTTGCAGGATTTTACTATGGACCTGTTTATGGCTTTCTCACAGGCTTTATCGGCAACATGTGTTCGGATATGTTGATCGGACATGGCTTTGAGTATCTGTCCAGCTGGTCAGTCGGGAACGGGCTGATGGGCATGATCATGGGTTTTAGCCGCCAGCGCAGTGTGTTAAAGCTTCATAAAATTTCGCAGTTACTGGAACTGACGCTGTTTCTCATATTCGCAAATGTCGCATTTGTCACCTATTCTTCCATCATCTATAACCTGAATCATGGTTCGCTGACATTAGATGCAAACCTCAAGTATTATTTCCTTCCGGTTCTTAACTCCAACATACTTGCATCACTGCTCCTGTTTCCTCTTTTTTTGCTTCTGCTGGGCCGCCTGAAAATCAATTTTCCCATCAAAATAGCCCTCTCAAATTTTTATATGATTGCCTTCTTTTTACAAGTCGCCTGGTTTGTAAACAAAACGACCTTTGATGTGTCGGGTTTCATTTTTAATTCAAACATGGACATCGGGGAGGGAAATCTGATCGTTGAAGCCTTCAATGTATGGTCGATGATGCTGATACTATTTCTGTTGACGAGTTTTTTCATTTCCATCTTCATTTCTGAAAAAATTACCAGGCCCATCGTTGAACTCGACCGGAACGTTCATGAATTATTGCAATCCGATATCCAGTCACCCGATTCGTTCGATAAACTCACCAGGCGTGATGACGAAGTAGGACTGCTCAGTTACACCATCAGGCTTCTGAGTGAGAAACTGTGGGACAGCCAGGCCCGTTTCATCAATGACTTTACGAAAAGAATGACCTTCATTTCCACCGAGGATACAATAACTGACATATACGAGGTTGGATTGGTCTCCATTTTCGGAAAGAAGTTTGATTTCAGCAATTATGAAGTCAGGGGAGCTGCAGGTCATGCGGACATCAGTCACATCGAAGCCATTGAGATGCTGATCAAACTGGCGGATCTGGAAGAACTGGCATATACGTACGACGCATCAAAGATGAACAGCCTGTTTCATGATGTGATCAAAGATGAAGCGATTTTGTCGGATGTGCAGTTGCAATATCTTGCCGTTGCTGTTGATCTGGGCCTTGTTTTTAAAGGCAAGATCAGATTTCTGGATATGCATTCTTCCCTGACAAGAGATTTTGCCTATCACCTGCTTTTCAAGACAACCCTTTTTGTGAACAACAAGAAGAAGTTCATCGGTTATGTTACAGAACCTGATATAATTTCGAGGCTTGAAGAAAAATGGAACAGTGCCGGAATGGTTCCCAATCCCGACATTGAAAAGGTCATGAACGATCTGATCAGGAAAAAGATCATCAGCGGTTATCATATCAAAATGGCGGAGGAGGTTGCAAATTTTGATCACCATCTTAAAATCACCTATACACACGACAATTTCAAACACGTCAAACAGCTCGTCGGATTAATCATCAGTGAAAACATCCAGGCAAAGATCAATATTGAAAAGAAACATTCGACTTTTATCTATTACACTGAATGGGACATTACCGAAAATCTGTCAATAGAACCCATCAATGATAAAATATTTCTGGCAAGCCGCGTTGAATCTGACATTGTTTTTGAATTTGCCTCGCCTGATAAAAAGGATCATTTCAGGGCGGTCACCAATAATTTTGCAAAAAAAGAGTATAACAGGTCGAAGAATATTTTATTTCAATCATGGTATGAACCCCTGATCAACTCCGATGTCCCCTTGAATTCCTATAACAGGATCAATGAGATCACGATACAGCATGGCAGTTATACGATCCTGACTTTTGTTGCTGAAGAAACGCTGACCAAAGCATTGAATAACCTGTCTGAATTTTATGAAAAATCGATGATCCGGTCAAGGTCTGTTTGGGTCAATGATGATTTTTATCTCTATCTCAAACGCGACTGGAAAGAACGCTGACAATGACCAGCCCTGTTATTTCGGATTGCGCTCATTTTTGAATTTTGATCTGTGATTTTGAATTTTGAGTTTTGAGTTTTTATGTGGTTTTGATCTTTGAGTTTCGATCTTTCTATGTAGTGAACACTTCGGTCAGATCAATCTTTAAATCGCCATTGAAGATATTCACCGGAATTTTATCATCTTCGGCATACATACCCACAAGCTGAAATTTCTCTTTTTCATCCAAAACAAACACATTCACATTTTCGTCGTTTGGGTTTACAATCCAGTATTCCCGTACTCCAAACTGCTGGTAAATTTCAAACTTATCCTTCAGGTCACGTTTCGAGTTTTTTGGAGATACAATTTCGATAATCATATCCGGTGCGCCCAGACAACCGCGGTCATCTAATTTCGACAAGTCGCAAACCACGAAAATATCAGGCTGCAAAACTGTATAAACCTGTTTATCATCTTTGTTTTTGTTGTCCTTTGGAAATCTTACATCTGATGGCGCATGGTAAAGTTTGCATTTTTTATGCATCAGAAAATTTCCAATTTGTAAAGTTAAACTTACTGACAATTCCTGATGCCTTCTTGAAGGAGCCGGTGTCATCAACTTAATGAATCCATCAAATAATTCCCGTCTTACATCGTCCATCCAGGTAAGGTAGTCGGCGTAAGAATAACGCTTGTTGAGGTCTAAATTCAGCGGATCCATAATTTATATTTTGAACATTGACAAAGATAAGGCTTTTTCATGTGTTAATAATTTTATAATTCATTGGTCACCTGGACTATCCATGATTAACATTTGGATCAAGAGGAATTCCCTTCCCCCCCCCCCCCAGAAATTCCTCTTGATCCTAACATTTACCGTTTGCATGAACGTAGTTCTTATGGACATTTCATGCCTTTTGATATGAAAGCCGCATATAGGAGGAAATTGCAATCTTCTATTTTCCGGTAGAGATCCTGCCAAACTCCTCTCCTGCCAGAATATGTCTGTAAGAGCCATCTTCAATGGCAGGCGCTGTCAGTCTGAATCGGGCCTCCTTCTGGAATAGCATGACGAAGCCTGAACCGCCGAAAAGGAAATAACAGAGCTTGTCGCCTTTTCTCACGCGGCTGCCTGTCATTACATTCTCTTCGAAAATGATGGAGGCCATCTGGGACATGCCAACCGGAATCAATGCGACAAGACCGGTATTTTCGGTCTCAACAATGATGCAGCCTCTTGTCTCAAGGCTTTGCCAGCCGGGACCGCCCGGATCGAAAACATATTTTTTTGATTTTACATCCCATGTGGTGACTCCGCCTGATGAAGCGCCGCCCTTGATAATCCTGGCCTCCTTAATCGTTCCGCTAACCGGGAAATGAGCGCGGTGATAATCGTATTCGTCGAGATATGCAAAGGTCATGGTTCCGCCGGCAAAGGCGTTTTTGTAAGCGCTTTCAGGACCCAGAAGCGATGGAACAGACTCATAGGACTTTGATTTGACCTGAACACGCCCACCGCTGGCAATGTTTGAGTTTTTGTCGATCTCAAACACTCCAAAAGGCTTTGAATCGCCCGGGGATGAAACAACCGACGGATCGTCAGGAGCTGCTACCGGGCGCATACCGGGAGATGAAAGATGCCTTGAAAAAAAGTCATTGAACGATTTCCAGTTTGAAGGACTTTCATACCAGCCTTTTTCAAGACCGAACCGCTTATCTTCAAAGGCCTTTTTGTAATATTCATCATTCCATGAATCCTTTGTGCTGAGAAATAGCCCCCAGTCCTTTACAAAATTTATCAGCCATTTACGGTATGGCTCGTGATATTGAATCGTATTGCGATAATACCCTTTCCCATTCAGTTCATCGAGTGGCTGATCGTTGATAAAATAAAAATAGGCAAGACCCTGGTCTATCCGGTCATAAAGCAGCGACCAGGAAAGTTTCGGCAGCAAGGTCCAGGGCAAGGCCTTTGAAGCCCAATCTATAAAATCATAGTATTCTTCCAAAGTCTGGGCAGGATTGGTGGAAGGATCAGGATTGATCTTCACCGCCTTTTCAATCGACTTTTCCAAAAGACGTTTTATCTCAGGATTTTGATCGACAATAACAATAAGCTCCCGGGTGATTGGTTCATGTTTCTGTTTCTCCTGCATTTGGCTGCTGGAAAAAACGCAATCGCCTGATAAAATAACTGCTGCCAGTATTACCGGGTAGATGATCATCCAGATCTTGATTTTCTTGATTTTCATTGATTTTGGTTTTATTAAATTATTTTCAGTGATTCAACAAACAAGAAGGATCGTGCTACAATATTACAAAAATAGTATTTTGAAATTTATGAATAGTTATCGCTGCCAAGGAAAGGGCAGGGCATTGACTTGAAAATATAATTGCCATCTTCATCCACAACGAGATAATGCTCCACAAACACTCTTAATGTTCTTTGTGGAATCCTTTGGTTAAAAGAGTCTGGTCTAAAAAGCCAAAATCAACTCACCCTAACTCCGAAAAGAAAAGATTTGATTTTCCGGAGGAGGCTCATTTTTGAATTTTGATCTGTGGTTTTGAGTTTTGATCTTTGAATTTTGAGTTTTTAAGTGGTTTAATCTTTGAGCTATTTGAGGCAGTCGAAGCAAACATAAGGGATTGACATAACCAATTCGCCTTTTTCAAGGGAAATCGCATTTAGTTTTTGTTCGATGATCGAAAACACCTGTTCAGTTTGTTTTTCGGGCAGGCATGATTTCCAGGGGTCCATGAAATTGTTCCGGATGAAGGAGTGATTGAGAAAAGCAGATCCGTCGCAGTATTTCATTTTAAAGCCATCCACGTTGATGGTTCTGATGTTGAAGCCGGTGCAAAGGATCAATTCCTTCAGGAAATCGACTGGTTTTCTCTTTTCGCTGATGTGTTCCTTCATTTTTTCGATTTCCTCCGTCATCCCCTGTTTCTGTAGTGTCTCCTCAAAAACATCATAGAATTCGATCATCGTATGCGGCAGGTTCATGGTGAGTACCATCTGTGCTCCCTTATCAGCCACCCTGAAACATTCGGCCAGCGATGCAGCCTGATCTGTGACGTTATTCAGCCCATTGTTTGATGTAATCAGTCCAAAGTATTCATCCGGAAAGGGGATCTCTTCGGCCACCCCCTTCACGATTTTGGCAAATACGATCTCTTTAAGGGTCTTTTTAGCGGTGATCATTTCAATAGCTTCAGTTGAAGGGTCAAGTCCGTATAACATGCAGGTTTTTCCCATCCGTTCGGCCAGTTCGAGCATGGGGAATCCACTGCCGCTGCCGATATCGAGAACGTTAATATTGGATTTCATCCTGATCGTATCAAGCAGGGTGAGCCCGAATGGAGCTGACCAGAGGGGGAGGTCGTCGTAGGAGAGGGACATAGATAAATAACGATTTACGAATAACGAATAACGAATGACGAATATCGATCTGCAAGTTAAAATATTAAACTGGTTGAATACCGAAAAATATCAACCTGGCTAAAGCAGACAACATTTTTTTTGAATATCGAATATTGAATATTGATCAACGAAGGATGAATTTTTCATTTCGTGATTTTATGAATTATCATTCGTCATTTGTCATTCGTCACTTGTCACTTGTCACTTGTCACTCGTCACTCGTCATTTCCACCTAAATCTTCTCTCCCGATCCATTACGATCTTTTCATTGTCAATGAGCCATTGTACAGCGCGTATTATTTTATCTTCATGGATCGGATCGGCAGCAACAACGAGGTCTTCCATGGTGCAGGGTTTGGTTTTAAGCACCGGCTTGATGATCTCAACGATGCGGTCGAATTCCATTTCATTCAGGCTTATCTTGTTTCGTTTGATGCAAACGTCGCATTTACCGCATCGTTTCGTATTGCATTCGCCGAAGTAGGCGAGCAGGGCCTGGCTACGGCATTTGTTTGCTGTTTCGGCATACCCGATCATTTTTTCAAGCCGCTTTTCTGCATCTTTCAAACGATCCCTGTAATTTTCGGGGGAGATTGTAAGGTCACGTGTATCCAAACGTTCCTGTATGAAGATAATACGTGGTTTGTCAGTTTGCGGAATATAATCGAGGATTTGCAATCTTGCCAGGTGTTTCAGGTTGGTAATCACTTTTTCAAGAGAGAGGTTACTCCTGCGGGCAAGTTCCTGCTCGCTGAACATGGTGAAATCGGAGAGAATGCCACTGTATGAGCGCAACATCGTCTTTATAAAATGATCGAATGGTTCGTGTTCAACCTGGAAACGGTAGAGTTCTTCCTTTGCTGCCTTTATATAAACTTTTGAAGGTTGATGCAATCCTTCGGTCAGCATGACGAAGCCCTCCTTTTCCAGGAATTTCAGACAATTGTATACGATGACCGGCTGAAAGTTATATTGTTCGGCAAATGCACCCAGGTCGAAGTCGAACTGCTGGTCTTTTCCCATACCCACGGGTAACTGGAAATAATTTCCCAGGGCCTGGTAAACGTCACGGATGGTATCCAGTTCAGGGAATGAGATGGATAGGTTGTGACGTGAATCGAGTATATCGGCTGTTTCATAAAGTAACACCGCGTAGGCCCTTTTTTCGTCGCGGCCTCCGCGTCCGGCCTCCTGGAAATAGGCTTCGATGCTGTCGGGAAGATCGAGGTGGACGACCACCCTCACGTTAGGCTTGTCGATTCCCATACCAAAGGCGTTGGTCGAGACGATGATCCGCTTCTCTTCATTGATCCAGGCTGATTGCCGGTTGTCGCGCGTTTTAGGATCGAGCCCCGCATGATAGAAGTCAGCGCTAATGTTGTTTCGTTGCAGGTGCTCCGCTATTTCCTTGGTCTGCCTGCGATTGCGTACATACACAATACCGGGACCCCTGACTTTGCTGAGGATTTTGACCAGGCGTTTCAGTTTGTCCTCTTCCTTTAATACCAGGTAGGTGAGGTTTTTTCGCTCGAAACTCTTTTGAAAAACATTCTCCTTTTTAAACTCCAGTTTCCGCTGGATATCTTTCACGACTTTCGGTGTTGCCGTGGCGGTAAGCGCCATAACCGGAACACCCGGGATTATTGAACGGATGCTGGCGATCTGAAGGTAAGGCGGACGGAAATCGTATCCCCACTGTGAAACACAATGGGCCTCGTCCACTGCCAGCAGGCTGACCTTCATCCGTTTTATCGATTCACGCATTTTTGCAGTGATCAGCCGCTCCGGTGAGAGATAAAGCAATTTGATATTTCCAAATTTGCAGTTTCCAAGGATGATATCTATTTCATCGGCATGCATGCCTGAATAAATGGCTGCAGCCGGGATTCCGCGCTTTTTAAGGTTATCGACCTGGTCTTTCATCAGGGCAATCAACGGGGAAATAACGAGGCATACGCCATCACGGGCCAGCGCGGGGACCTGGAAACACAATGATTTACCACCTCCGGTTGGTAACAGCGTCAGGGTATCCTTTCCATCGAGCACAGACTGGATGATCTCCTCCTGCAACGGGCGGAAATTTGAATACCCCCAGTATTTTAATAGTATTTGATGAAGAGTCACTTGGATTTACGGTTAAAAAGTTATTAACAAACATATTACTTTTTGATGAATAAACGGATTAAGCAATAAAAATCATGATGTCGGAAAATGAAATAGCCCGCAAGGTTCTCGGTCTGTCTTTAGAAGTTCATAAAGTCTTAGGGCCCGGATTATTGGAAAGCGCTTATAAAGAATGTCTTGCATTTATTTTTGAAAGGAATGGCTTACAGGTTGAAAAGGAAAAACCAATGCCCTTAGTTTTCGAAAATGTAAAGCTTGAGTGTGGATATCGGATAGATCTGCTGGTTGAAAGAAAATTGGTATTAGAAATTAAAAGTGTTGAATCATTGAATAATATCCATATGGCTCAAATTTTAACTTATTTGAAATTGGGTAATTTCAAACTTGGATTGCTGATCAATTTTAATGTGTTACTGTTGAAGCATGGTGTCAGGAGGGTTATCAACGGTTATATAAGCGATCTGTAACCACAAAGGTCACAAAGATTTACACAAAGAACACAGAACATGATCATAGTGCCCTTTGTGGTTAAACCATTGTGCCCTTTGTGGTTAAACCATTGTGCCCTTTGTGGTTAAACCATTGTGCCCTTTGAGGTTAAAAAAAACAATAATTTATCCCTCGACTCGCCAAATCGAATCCAACACCGTTCCATCCACCCATTTCACCACGGCGACCACTTCATCTGCAAACTTGGGTTTGGCCGGAACGCCGCAGATTTTTTCGGCTTCGGCTTTGAGTTCTTCAATGGTTTTTATTGGCAGTGAAGAATTTTTCATCTTTTCGATCAGGTCGGTGCTAAGGGGGTTGATGGCGATGCCGCGTTCGGTGACGATCACATCGATCAGTTCGCCGGGGCCGCAGATGGTGGTCACCGCATCGCGGATTACCGGCATACGGTCGCGGAAGAGCGGGATGGGAAGGATGACGCATTTGCCGAACAGCGTATTTTGCCATCCGCCAATGCCATGTAAAAGATAGCCATCGGAATGGGTCACCACGTTGGCGTTGAAATTGACATCGACTTCAGTAGCTCCAAGGATCACGATATCTACCATGGATGAGAAGTTACCTTTGCTATGGTAGTTGTAGCTGGTGAACGGGCTTGTCCAGGTGTGGTGCGGGTTTTCGCGCATGGATCGCACCCCGTCGAGGTCGAAGGTCTGCCCGTCGAGTATGTATTCGACCAGTCCCTCTTCGAGCATTTTAACCAGGTACTTGTTGCTGCCGCCACGGGCGAAACGGGCTTTCCATTTCCGTTCGCGGAGGATCTCCGAGAAATAGATGCCAATGGAGAGTGCGGTTCCACCGGCTCCTGCCTGGAAAGAAAAGCCATCGTAAATCAGCCCGGCTTCATCACAGAACTTTGCCGACCATTCGGCCAGCAGCAGGCGGTCGGGACTTTTGGTGATTTCGGTAGTACCGCTGACGATCTTTTCGGGAATCCCGATCTTATCGAGAACAACCACATAATCAACATAGTTGCCGTTTATCTGCCATGGAAGGCATGGGAAAGGGATGAGATTATCGGTCACAATGATCACCTTATCGGCATACTGTGAATCGGCCAGGGCAAAACCAAGCGGACCGCAGGCTGCAGATCCGTTCACCCCGTTGGCATCGCCAAAAGGATCGGCTGTGGGAGCCGCGATCACTGCGATATCAATGTGCACTTCGCCATCCTGCACGGCCTGGTAACGGCCGCCATGGGAACGTAAAACCCCAAGACCTTTCATCTTCCCTTCGGAGGTGAACTTCCCGAGGGCCCCATTCATGCTGCCTTCGATGCGGTTGATGGTTCCGTCTTCCAGATATTTTGTCATGGGTTCGTGGCAGGGAAATGATGCTGAAGGAAACCACATCAGGTCTTTAATTCCCAGTTCGTGAGCGATGTCAAAAATCTGCGTGGCAACGAGATCGCCATTGCGGAAATGATGGTGGGTTGAAATAGTGATCCCATCGCGTAAACCTGCCTTGAGCAGCGCCTCTTTCAGGCTGGGAATTACCTTGTTCCCATCAGCGGGATAATCGGCACAGCTTGCAATTTTCGGGGCTGCGCGGAAGCCTTCGGGTTTATATTTTCCAACACCCATATAAGGTATGGCCGGTTTTCCATTGATCACGGTTGGCACAATACGGCCGGCGGCGTTGGTTACGAGTTTATCAAATTTGTTCATAGCTCTCCCTCCAGTTTTCAGCGAGTTTGTTCATTTTCAGTGCAAGATTGATGGTGTTGAGCGCCCTTTTCACCACCGGCGGATCGATCATTTTGGTACCCAGGGCAACCACGCCAAGCCCTTTTTCCTGGGCTTTATGGAATGCAAAGACGATCTTTTTGGCCTTTTCGATCTCATCAGGAGTGGGAGCGAAGGTTTCATGAATGACCACGATTTGACGGGGATGAATACATCCCATACCATCGAATCCAAGGGCTTTCGAGCGAAGCACATTCTGGCGCAGTCCTTCCATATCGCCCACATCGGAAAATACCGAATCGATGGGCTGGATACCGGCGGCTCGTGCTGCGTTGACCACCATGCTGCGGGCAAAGAAAGATTCGGTGCCCTCCGCTGTCCTGCGGGTCCCCAGATCGGCCGTATAATCTTCGAGACCGATGGCAAGGGCCACGATGTTCGGCGCTGAGTTGGCGATCTGATATGCGTTGATCACGCCGAGGGCGCTTTCGATGATGGGCATGAGCCATACGCGTGATGCGGGACGCGTGACGAGTGACGAATTTGACGTGACATGTGACGCGTGACGCGTGACAATGTCGGTGATCTTATTGTTGACGGCGTGGACCTGTTCTGCGGTTTCACATTTTGGCAGGAGGATGAGGTTTACGTTGTACGGGATGATGTATTCGAGGTCTTCGAGGCCGCGTTCGCCCTGGTTGATACGGACCATGCGTTCGGCGCCATAGAAATCGATACCGCAAAGGGCATTGCGTACCAGGAAACGGGCCTCATCTTTTTTATCGGGGGCAACTGCATCTTCGAGGTCGAGGATGATGCCATCGGGTTTGTGGATCCCTGCGTTGATCATAAGGCTTGGAGAATTTCCAGGGAGGTAGAGTCTTGAAAACCGGTTGTGCTCTTTGGCGGTGGTGTAAAGATTTTCCTCCAGCATGGCCGGGAGCCAGCTCTTCTCGGTGTTGATGACTTTTTTGATGGCTGCCTCGAGACGTGCGGCAAGGACCAGTGAGATGGCCCCGGAATCTTCAATCCTTATTCTGGCGTTTTTTATACCGAAGAAATCCAGGATTTCAAGTGCTTCTTTTCGTATGGAATCGCCATACATTACGATCACCTTCGATTCAAGTTCCAGTTGAATCCCGCCCTGGTCGGTTAGTTCGAGGGTGACAAAACAGTCGGAGCGGATTCCTTTGCCTTTGTTACCGGTAGTGGCTATTCGTATCATAAAACAGTGTTAGAAATGAACGATCAAAGGTATTAAAAAATCAGAAATTCTGTTATCCAAAAATCGCTCGAAATCAATGTTTTCATTTTAACTAATTTATAAGAACCGGTGATACAAATTGCTATTTTAGCTCTTTGAAAACAAGCGATGATATTCTTTTCCCTCGATGTAGAAACAGCGAACTCCGATTCCTCCACCATCTGCCAGATCGGGATCGGAAAGTTTGTCAACGGCGAACTTGCCGGCACCTGGGATTCACTCGTTGATCCGCAAAGTTCGTTTCACTGGAGCAATATCCGCGTTCACGGGATTACGGAGGAGATGGTGCAGGGGGCGCCCTCATTCAGCGAGGTTTACCCGGTTCTCAGGAAGCTGCTGTCGGAAAATATTGTCGTTCATCATACCGCGTTTGACTTTCATGCGTTTAAAAATGCTTACGCAAGGTTTAACCTTAAGCCAATCAACATCCGATGGCTTGATTCATCCCGGATTGTAAGACACACCTGGCAGCAGTTTTCAAAAAGCGGGTATAACCTCTCCAATGTGGCAAACCACCTGGGGATTGATTTCAGGCACCATGATGCACTGGAGGATTCGGTGGCTGCCGGGAAAATTGTGGTGGAGGCGTGCAGGCTCACGAATCGCCGGGTTCAGGAGTGGTTTGAATTTTTTAAAACTATTTCATAATATCAGCCCGATTGCCTTAATTTTGCAAACCTTTTAATAAAACTCACGGATGCGGAAAAACTCAGGACAGAGAACAAAGTCAGGATCCGGAAAAAGCTCAGGACGAAGCAAAGGTTCGGGCAAGGGAAAAAAGTGGTTCCAGGGCAATATCATGGTTGTGATGTTGCTGAAGCTATTCCTGGCGCTGGCGCTCCTGTTTTTATCACGTATTCTTTTTTATGCATTCAACCTCGGGTATTTCTCGAACCTGGGATTGACGGAAGCGATGCGTCTGTTTATCATCGGGCTCCGGTTCGACCTCTCCGCACTGCTGATCATCAATGCGCCCTTCGTCGTGATGAACACCCTGCCGTTTAAATTCAGGTACAACAGGATCTACCAGGGTTTTGCCAATGCATATTTCTATATCATCAATGCTTTTGCGCTGTTCACAAACTTCGGCGATACTATATATTTCAGGTTTACCCTGAAACGGCTGACGGCCGACATTTTTAACTATGTGGGTGTGGGTGGTGACTTTGACAAACTGATCCCTCAGTTTTTGCGCGATTTCTGGTATGTTGCAGTGGTTTGGGTTGCTTTTGTGGCCATTCTGATCTATGTTGGCACACGGTTTAAAGTTGTCTCATCAGTCGCGAAGAAAAAAGGATTTGATTTTCAGTTTTTTGCGATCAGCACGATCCTTTTCCTGGCGTTCATGGCGCTATCGGTCATCGGTATCCGGGGCGGGTTACAGCTGCGTCCAATCGGGCTTGTGACCGCGGGAAATTACACTTCAGCCAAAAACCTGCCACTGGTGCTGAATACCCCATTTTCGATTGCCAGGTCCTGGCATAAAGAGACCCTGAAAACCATCATGGTTTATAAGAAAGAAGGCGAACTGGCCAAGGTTTACAATCCCGTTCATAAAGCCAACCCGACAGGATTCAAACCATATAATGTGATGATCATCATCCTTGAAAGCATATCGAGGGAACACATCGGGTCATTGAACCGTTCTCTGGATAATGGACGATACCAGGGCTTTACCCCCTTCCTCGATTCACTCATCAGGCATGGGATGTATTTCGATGCCTTTGCGAACGGGAAGACCTCTATCCAGGGAATTCCTGCGGTGTTGTCGGGAATTCCCTCGCTGATGAATGAATCGTTTATTCAGTCACCCTATGCGGCCGGACAGTTCACCAGCATTGCCGGGGAACTAAAACAAAAAGGTTATACCACCGCCTTTTTCCATGGCGGCACCAATGGTACGATGGGCTTTGATTCTTATACGAAACTGGTTGGCTTCGACCACTATTTTGGCCGGAGTGAATACAACAACGAAAAGGATTACGACGGGAAATGGGGCATAAGGGATGAGGAATTTTTTCAATATACCGCCAAGACCATCAGCGGATTCAAACAACCCTTTGTTGCTGCTTTTTTTTCGCTTTCATCGCATCATCCCTACCATGTTCCTGCGAAATATGTCAACATTTTCAGGACCGGGAAGCTGCCTATCCAGCAAAGTGTGATGTATGCCGATTATTCGCTGGGTGAGTTTTTTCATACTGCTAAGCACATGCCATGGTATAAAAATACCTTGTTTGTTATAACGGCCGATCATACATCCGAAGGATATTATCCCTATTACCAATCGGATGTAGGCCAATATGCCATTCCTCTTCTTTTCTTTAAACCTGGCAGCGACCTGAAGGGTAAACCGCAGATAATTGCCCAGCAAACTGATGTGATGCCCACCGTACTGGATTATCTCGGCTATGATAAAAACTATCTGGCATTTGGAGCCGATCTCCTCGACAGCACAGCGCACACTGCACGTTTTTCAATTCATTTCATCAGCGGGCTTTATGGTTTGATGAAGGATGGATATTACCTGGAATTCAATGGGACCAGAAGCACAGCTTTGTTTAATATTGCGAAGGATCCCTTGCAATCAAACAACCTGGTTGGCAGGGAAAAAGAGGTTCAGGGCAGGATGGAGGTTTTTATCAATGCATACATTCAGCAGTATAATAACAGGTTGATTGAGAACAGGATGATGGTTGGAAAATGACGAAAAAATTAAAAATTAAAAATTACGGGTTTCAGATGGCTAAAACCGGTTTTGAGTTTTGATCTTTGAGTTTATAAAGAATGCACGAATGACTGATGACCTAACCTTAAAACGTATCCTGTTTATCATCAACCCTGTTTCGGGGATTGGGAAACATAAGGTTGTGGAAGGGTTGACAGACCATAGGTTGGATAAAACCCGTTACATTCACGAGATAGTTTATACCAATGCAGCGGGCCATGCCACGGAGATCAGCAGAAAGGCTGCTGCAGACGGCGTAGACATCGTTGTTGCGGTTGGTGGCGATGGAACAGTGAATGAGACGGCGGCCGGGCTGGTAGGAACGGCGACATCCATGGCTATTGTACCGGCTGGTTCAGGTAACGGGCTTGCCAGGCATCTTAAAATTCCGATGAATGTGAAACGCGCCCTCGAGATCATCAACCGGGGTAAAATCCTGAAGATTGACACTGCCACCATCAACAACCAGTTGTTTGTCAACCTCGCGGGCGTTGGATTTGATGCATCGGTGGCTAAAAAATTTTCAGAAGCAGGAACACGCGGATTTTCAACCTACCTCCGGATCACAAACAAGTCATACAAACAGTATGAACCAAAACAATACACGTTGATAATTGATGGAAAGGTATTCAAACGCAGGGCCCTGCTGATCAGTTTTGCCAATTCGAGCCAATTTGGGAATAATACATCCATTGATCCGGCAGCCAGCATCAACGATGGTTTTATCGATGTTTGCATTGTTGGCAAGATGCCTTACTGGAAAGCCTTGCTCTATGCTCCGTTACTTTTTTTAAAAAAGTTTGACCAGACCCGTTATGTCGAAATTATCAGGGCAAAAGAGGTTGTGCTTAAACGAAAAAAGGGTAAGACCATTCATCTTGACGGAGATCCGATGATCATGGGAAAGGAGCTTACGATGCGGATCAACCCGTTGTCGCTGAATGTGATAGTGCCTTAAACGAGTGACGAATGACGAGTGACGAATGACAAGTGACGAATGACGGGTGACGAATGACGAATGATGAGGGACATATGGCAATAGATTTTTAGTCGCGAAGCGATTGTTTTATTTGTCATTTGTCATTTATAAATATATTGATTGAGCGCTATTATACCAGTGAAGTTAATATTTGGAGCAGAGACCTTCTTCCATATGCTCCGTATGTGCGATATATTGGTAGAACGATGAGGTTCAGGAGCATTTCGCTCCGTAGGTGCGAAATTATTTCCCGGAGAATCAAATCCAAAATGCATTGCGCACCTACGGCGCGCTGAGCCCGGGGTGGGGGTATACGGGCTACCAGGATTTGGCTCCTACGGAGCCGGAAAAGATTATTGAAAACTGTATCCCCGAGCAGAAAGGATCCTGCTATTTTGAATTCTTCTGGTATAATTGCGCTCATTCAAAATAAATATTTTCTCCATGCAACAAATAACAACGCACTCCCTGAATAAAGGGTTTAAAGCTACCCTTACCGACTGGGGATTTACAGAAACATTTGCTGGTTATCTGGCTGATTTTTCATCGCTGATAATCATCCTTCTTTCATCGGTTATCGTATATTATATTGCGAAGTTCATCATCAATCAGTTCCTTAAGCGAATGGTGGAGCGATCGACCAGTAAATGGGATGATCATCTATACAGTCAAAAGGTTTTCACCCGGCTGGCAATGCTTCTGCCTGCCCTGGTCCTCCAGGTATCGCTGGCGCCGAGTATTTCGACATATCCTGAAGCGATCAATTTCATTGAGCTTGGTTTGCATCTGTATATGACCTTTGTCATTTTGCTGGTGATCATCTCCTTTCTGAATGCAGTTTATCATATTTACGGGGAATTCGATATATCAGATTCAAAGCCCATCAAGGGTTATGTGCAAATCGGGAAGATCATCACCTATGTCGTTGGCGGGATTGCAATGGTCTCGGTATTGATCGGACAATCGCCGCTGACACTTCTGGCCGGACTAGGCGCCATGTCGGCGGTGATCATGCTGATTTTCAAGGACAGTATTCTTGGATTTGTGGCAGGGGTGCAACTTTCGAGCAATAGAATGCTCCAGATCGGCGACTGGATTACCATGCCGAAGTACAATACCGATGGAACGGTAATCGATGTCTCGTTGGTTACTGTAAAAGTGAGGAATTTTGACAATTCGGTCAGTTGTATTCCTACTTATACGTTGATTTCTGATTCATTCCAAAACTGGAGGAGCATGGGTGAGGCTGGTGGCCGCCGGATGAAACGCTCGATCCTGATCGATGTGGGAACGATTCGTTTCGTGGATCGCAATATGCTTGACAACCTGAAGTCAAAAAATATCGTTCCGGATGAACAGGCACTTGCTGATGAAAGTGTTACAAACCTGGGACTTTTCAGGATCTATATCCTCAGCTACCTCAGGAATATTCCAAATCTGAACCAGGATGCCTCGCTGATGGTGCGTACCCTGCAACCCACTGAAAACGGGCTGCCGGTTGAGTTGTACGCGTTCTATATTCCCCCCGACTGGTCTGATTTTGAGGATTTCCAGGCAAGGTTGTTTGAGCATATTCTTTCCATTCTTCCCGAATTCGGATTAAAGGCATTCCAGCGGCCATCGGGCAGGGATGTTCAGATGACGGGGGTGCTGCCGGAATGAATACCGGGATATCCTTCTGAAACCAGAGTAAATGCATTCAGCGTGTCATTAGCCACTGCATACCGCCATGCGATGTCAAACGGTTTGCCAACTTCCGTCCCCCCCCCTCCAGACTGTCCAATTCTATGGCCACGAGAAAAGCATTCTCATGGCTACCTGGCCAGGATCACTTTCCCGGTCTGCACCTTGTTACTTGTTATAGTTAACCCGGGAACTTCATCTGCCCATTACCTGTGGTTGTAAGCTGCAAATGTACTTCCCTTTTCGGGTAAGGGTTTAGGGTGAGGTTAAAAATGAAACCTGTAAATCCAGGATTACCTGCCATGGAGGAGGCTTCAATCAGACCGTTTGCTGCCTTGTTTGATAACTGCTGCTATTTTTCTAACACCATTCGCTTAGTTTCACAATAATCCCCTAAAATAATTGTGTAAAAAAACACGCCGAGGTTTAACGCAGACCCATCGAATGGCGCTATATACGTTCCGGGTTTTAAAGATTCGTTGACGAGCGTTTGAATTTCCCGACCGGTAATATCATATACTACAAGTTTTACAAAGGTTGATTTCGCAAGGTGATATTTTATGCTTGTTGAAGAATGAAACGGGTTGGGATAGTTCTGTTGCAATGAGGTCGTTTCAGGAACTGAAGCGCTGGTATCACCTGAATACGTAATAATGTTGAGCTTTTCGAGCGATACATCGCCCCGTCCATCTCCACCCGAATACTGAGCTTGAAGGAAAACCGGTTGAATCAATATAAAAGCGATATAGAGTGTAATCTTTTTCATTTTTTTAAATTATTTGTTGTAATCACTTTTGATTCATATATCAATTCAGCGAGGGTGCCGTACGACCACCACGTCCGCCGTCGGAGTGGTAACGATTTGCGTCAGTCCCGGCTGCACCACTGCGGTCGGAAACCATTACATACTGTGCAGGAATGTACCAATAGCCGCCCCGGAATCCGGCGCCGTTTGAGTTAGTGCCAGGCCAGTTTGTAACGTCAGCATTTCCATATGTATTTACTGTTCCATTGCCATGCATACCGGTAAATGATCGGCCTGTGGGGTTGCCAACTGTTACAAAATGCTCCAATAAATTTCCGGTCATTTCCATGATGCCATAATAGGTAGCCCCTGCTGTTACCCGGCCTGTGTTGCCGGAATGCGCGGCAAAGATACCTCCCCTGACAGGTCCATTTATAGTGCCCCCAATGGGTGTTGTTAAACCATAAGTGGCATTGCCACCTGTTGCACTGTAATTCGACGCAATGTTTTCATTGTTATCTCCGTTGTTACTAAGTGTGTATTGACCAGTTGCAATTGCTGTTGTTCCCCACGCAAATTCGTTGGGAACTGCCGGCAGTGGCCCCCTGCAGGATTTTTCATACTCCAGTTCCGTTATCGGACGTAACCCGCTCCAATCAAAATAGGCTGCCAGGTCGGCCCAATTTAAATAGTTGCAGGCGACATAAGGGTTGGTTGTAGTGTAACTTCCTGCAGTGTTTCCGGTAATGGCATAGCGATAGGTAGCTCCGTTGTATTTACGCCGATTTGCCTGAGTTTGTGTCAGACAATTCAAAAAGTCCACATATCCCTGCTGACTTATTTCATACTTCATGCAGTAAAATGCAGCATAGCCTTTAGGAAATGCTGCCGGGACAGGACCGAGCTGATCGCCGCCATCAAGGGTGTAATTGTAATAAAGGTTATCAATTGCCGTTCCTACTGAGATTTCACCTTCACTTGTAACTTGAAATGGGCTGGTTGATGTCGGATATTTATAAAAAGCGCTGTATTCAGTTCCCCCGCTTCCCGCATAAAAGCTTTCCTGCGGTATAAAGGCTAGCTCAATTGCAAATACGCGAATATCTATGACAGCATCATCATTTACTCCGGTGGCGCCATAATTCCAGCGTAACTGAACACCTGTTGCGGAGAAGGCGCCCGTTTCGTTTGCATTGCGGTAAATAAATACTCCCAAACCCGGATTAGCAGTCGTGTTGAATGGTAAGCCTGGGTTTAACAATCCTGTTGTGACAGTACTCCCTTCCGGGTTGGAATGTCCCGCACTATCCAGCCATGCATGCTGCCATGCACCTGAATCTATGCGGTATTTTACAAACACCCATGCAGCATCCCAGTTATAAGGCGCTGCATTGCCTGTGCCGGCAATGTCATTGCGCCAGGAGTTTTCCCAGGAGATGTCGAAATTAATCATATTATACAGATATATAATATTTTGACCCGTAATACTGATGTTGGATACAGCGATGTTGTTTGCATCTGTACTGTAACTTTCAAACATCATCAGGCAGAACAATAGAATTGCATGAAAAAGATTTTTTCCTTTCACGGCACCGGGTTTAAATGAAAATTACCTTTTGTGTTTGAATACGGCCATTTGCAGTCATCCTGAAAAAATAAATCCCACTGGAAACTTTTTCCCCGGAGGCAGTAGTTCCGTCCCATGACAGGGAATGTGTTCCGGATTCTTTTACTTCATTCAACAGGATTTCTACCAGATTACCCGTGGAATCAAATATTTCAAGCCGGATCAGCACGCGCCGCTGCAATTCAAACCGGATGGTTGTATAGGATTTAAACGGATTCGGTGAGGCCGGTTGAAGGAGAAAGTCAACCGGTCGGTTCAGTAATGGTCCGGTACCAGTTGTAGTGAGCGGCACCCGCTCCCAGGTATTTGCATCATAATGGGTGATCAGCAAAGAATGATCTCTTATATCATAGGTGGGATATACCATACTGGTTCCTGGAAAAAATGATGCCGGTTGCTGACTGAAATCCGGATCAATCATAAAAATGGCCTGGAGATAATACCCGCCAACATAATAATAGCCGTATTTGTCTCTGACAATTCCATCGGGACTTCTGAAACTGGTTGACATCAAAGTTGTAACTGTTGAATCCTCCAGGCTGATGGCATAAATCGAAGAAGGAACAGGTGAATCACCGATGAGCACGATCCTGTTTTGCTCTCTTTCCAGGAGTATCCCGTTGGGATTGTTCAGCCCGTTGCCGCTTGCAAAAAGCCACCACGACTGGTCGCTGATGCGGAGTTTGTAAACTTCATTCAACTTCGGACAGGAGATAAACAGGTGACCTGCCGAGTCGGAAGTGATGCTGGACAAATATTTGGATGCTAAGCCCGGGATGGTGATATCCATGACGAGTTCCTTTGTTGTCAGGTTATACGCTTTGATTTTCCGGTTTCTACATACCCCGTAAACAGTATCCCCAACGATTTCCATCCCATCGATAAACCCGGCTCCCTGCACAAAGAAGGTTTGATTTCCGGCACTGTCAATCTCGACGATATCCCCGGTGATGGTGTCATTTGAAACCAGCAGGCGGTTGCGTGGGGCATCGATCACGATTTTCTGTGGTGCGTGCAGCAGATTCTGGGCATGTGAAATAGCAGGCGGATTGAATGCCATTGATAACAGCAAACACATTGATGTAATTGTATTTCTCATTTTGTTTATTTTGAATAGATCATTTTCTTCGTAATCGTTTTATTGCTGGTGACCAGGGAATAATGATACATCCCGGAAGGCAGATTGAACTTTTCCGGTGAAAAGCTGAATACATGTTTTCCTGCGTCCATTTTTTCGTTGTCGATGAGGGTTGCAACCTGGTATCCGAACAGATCCGAAACAGTCAGGGATACCACGGAGGGATTTTCAAGTTTAAAAGAGAAGAAAGTGGATTCGTGGAACGGGTTGGGGGCATTCTGTGATAAAGAGAGGGGTATGGCGCCTATATTGTCCAGGCCAACAGTTCCCGGATCTATTCGCACGCCCCAAAGCGTCAGTTCACCTGCATCCATGCGCATCCAGGTGGCAAAAACATGGTCGTTATGGGCGGAAACGCCGATATAATGACCGAAAAACAGCGTCGAATAGGGCACAAACGGGGAATCACTGATTTTATAATTTACAAAAGTCTCTCCGCCATTCTCCGAAATGGCAAGATAAACATCAGTCCTGGTATCGGTATAGTTCCGGCGGTCGTAATAAATGACGTATACTTTTCCGGTAACCTGGTCGACGGTGATGTAGTTGAAAAACTGGTGTTTTCCCGGGCCGTCATCATTCACCCTGATGGGTGACGACCATGTGGTGCCGCCGTCTGTCGATTTGGCCAGCCAGATATTCGCATCATTCGAACCGTTGCGTTTATCGGTCCAGTTCACATAGATCGTTCCATTTTCAGGTCCGTTGCTTCGGTCGCAGGCTGTGACGGGGAAACTGACGCCCGTCTGAATGCCCGGGATGCCTACGATCCACTGAACCGGGAAGCCGGTGATGTTGATGTCGGTGGTAAGCCATGTTTCTCCTTCATCGGTTGATTTGTCGAACATGAGGCCCGCAGGGCTCCACCATGCAACATAAACCTCGCCGTTGGGCCCGGTAGCCGGGTAGGAACCATGAACACTGCCGAATCCGCCGGTGGCATTGCCGCCGATGTTGCTGATCAGTTTCTGTTCGCCCCAGGTCAACCCTCCATCAGTCGACTTTGACATGAAAATATCGGTTGAATCATCGGGGCTTGAACTGCCCCAGGTATTAAACCGGGTCCATGAGCAGTACAGATTGTTAGTGACGGGATCGTACGTTGCCCATTCTTTATCAATATCATAGTCCTCATAGACGGCGGTATATGATTCGACGGACCACGGAGACTGCAGTCCGCTCTTCTTATGGCAGACAACCCTGCTCAGGTCGGGGACCAGGTGGAAATAATAGAAATTCCCGCTGTTGTCGGCCAGGATGACCGGGTCACCGTTAACACCGAAGGATGATGTAAGGATACCATGTTGCCAGCTAAGCCCTCCGTTGTCAGTAATGTAATAGTTGTCGAGAACGGAACCGATGATGATCTGATCCGGATTTGCAGGGTTCATGCAAATCGAGGGTTCATTGGGCCAATCATTTGAAAAGCCGATCTGAATGTTGGGATTCTGGCCTTTTAAAGTGACACTCATCAGAAGTGCCAGTGCGAGAATGCATGATTTTGTTTTCATGTTCTTTTAATTTAATAATCCTTAACACAACGCGCTGAAAGCGCATCATCCGGATGAAAATCTCCGAAAGTCATTATCCCGCTAGAGGTTTGCAGCATGATGGCGGAAACTTCAACCATGGGGAGATTCCCGGTAGAAGTAGAAAATGCACCATGATCACCGAGCCATTGAAATTCGTCCCAAAACGCCCACATACCAGCGGGTAAGGCGGTAAAACCAACTTCATCTGTCGCTCCGGCGTTCGGACTTATCCAGTGAGCATTTCCGGTCTCCTTTAATTTCCCGCCGGCAATACCTGATCCTCCCAAAAAAGCTGCAAGCTGCTGCCATTCTGCCACGCTGGGTAAATGCCAGCCATCCGGACAGATGCCCTGAACATTGCTGGGGTTTGTATTACTGCTTGCGGCTCCGTTCATGGCAGCTGACCACCCGTACAACCTGCCGTAAATCAATGAATTGTTCGGATCATGATCATAATCATAATATGCAGCTGAGGTTCCGTCGGAGTAGTGTGTGCTTTGCAGGTTTTCCTCCATCCAGGTCTGGTTGCCTATTTGAATAATCGTATAATTGTTGCTGTCGTAATCAGTACAGGGAGCAAAGTCAAAAGTGATGGTTTTGCTGGTAGTTGGAACATCCATCACCACTGTGGCATAAATGCCGGATCTTCCTGTGAATTTTAAAAGATCACCTGTATTGTATTGCATCTGGACAATTTCCTCCGCATTTTTAAGGTTTTCAGTACCCGACGGCACCGAAGCCTGTCCGTAAGGGTTTATCTGGATTGGCTTCCCCGATGATGACTGACTGATCATCTTTCCGGAATACCGGTATGCTTCCGAATTGATCTGAACCGCATAGATGCCATTGTTCAGCCCACTGATACGAATTACATGCCTGCCGACAGAGAATATTGCAATGGCTGACGCAACCTGCCTGTTTGAAATGTCGCTGACAGATATGCTGGCGTTGGCCATGGCTGTTGCTTCAAACGATACGAAAATGTCATCTGTGGAAGGGTTGGGGTAAATGGCCATGGTGTTCCCTGTCTTTATTATGGCCGGATCAGTAAATGTGAGGGTTCCCAGCAGCTGCAACTGATTCCCATTCCCAACTGTCAGCCGGGTGCCTTGTGTCAGGTTTACAACGATTACACTATCCACCATGACAGAGGCGCCGGAGCCTGCAAAGCTGATCAGGTAGTCCTGGGCCTGCAATTTTACCAGGGTAAAAAACAACAGGAATAACAATGTACATTTTCTCATGTTCTGTCAGTTTAATCAGGACATAAAGATAATGCGGGAATCCGGTTGAAGATTTAATCATTCTGCAAATGGACGGTATGACTTTGCGAAATGGCCTGGATTGTCCACAAGAGGTTTGCAGGCCCCGGTATCTGAAATGTGAAACGGATGCTTCGGGTTCCCGCAGGGGAATACCGGGTATGAAAGGATGGATTGAAAATCACCGTTTGTCGATCCATACCGGCTGTTTGTTGACTTGTTACTCCTGAAGGGTCGGAGATATCCTAGATTTGAAGTTCACACCCAGTAAGTCAAGAGAAATTATTAACACACCATTGTCATGAAATGTCCATAAACTATCATTCGCGGTTTGCATTAATGAAGTTAGAATGGGTATTTCATGTGACAATATTTATTTTTTACAAATCGGTCACATGGAATACCCATAAACTATCATTCATGTTTTGCATTAATGAAGTT
>CAISJJ010000106.1 GCA_903885595.1 uncultured Bacteroidales bacterium | reverse complement strand
GGCCATCGGGAAACCTTTGTCAGACAAACTGAATGCAGTTTCGATGCGTGAAGGCGTTACCATGTTCATGACGTTGCTTGCAGCCTATCAGGCGCTGCTGTTTCAGAACTGTGCGCAATCTGAAATTCCGA
Organism: uncultured Bacteroidales bacterium; assembly: GCA_903885595.1. Classification (GTDB taxonomy): domain Bacteria; phylum Bacteroidota; class Bacteroidia; order Bacteroidales; family FEN-979; genus CAIVAT01. The sequence goes on along the minus strand of CAISJJ010000106.1, from coordinate 3,765 downwards.
TTATGACCTTTGCAACAGGTTTTCACCGCGAAGAGTTCAAGAAATTGCTGGGACTTTTCGTGAATTACCTGCCAATTTCCACCAAACTGGATGGAGATCCGAATTTCAGGGAGTTGCTTAAACGCGTTCGGGAGGCGACGCTCGATGCCTATGGCCATCATGAGCTTCCATTCCCGAAATTGATGAAGGAAGTGAAACCCCAATTGTTCGCGGGCGAAGACCGTGCCTTTCAGGCTGTTTTTGTGTATGATTCCCACATGCCGGCCATTGACCCCAGATGGAGCATCAGTTGGATGGAAGTGTATAACGGCGCGGGAATTCGCGATTTCTCACTGGAAATTCAGGAACGACCAGAGGGAATGGTAGGCCTGATCCAGTACCGTTCGGAATTGTGGAAACCTGAAACGATAGAGAGGATCGGTGCAGATTTCGTATCCCTGCTGGAAAGAATTGTTGCCAATCCAGCAAAAAAGCTGTCAGAACTTCGGACATAGTGCTGAGTGCTGAGGACTGAGGACTGGTTAAACAACTAAGGTAAAGGAGAATGAATATGATGGGCGCTGATTCAGGTAAAAAGGATGTTGCCAACTGCGGATCGCCAGTTAAATGGCCGACTGAAATTCGGGACGCGAGCACCATTGAAGCCGACTCAAGGATCTGGAAGGAGTTTGAGTTCAGGGAGGGGGATATTATTGTCGCTTCTTATCCCAAGACCGGCACAACCGTCGCCCAGCAAATCCTGTCTCAAATCATTTTTAATGGCAGCGAAGACGTGCCGCTCTGGGAGATTGCCCCCTGGTTCGAATTCAGGCTTGCGCCCAAAGCAGAGACGATGGCCATGCTTAAAGCGCAAACACACCGGCGCAGCATAAAATCACACCTGCCTGCCTATTCCGTCCCCATCTCCCCGATTGCAAAGTATATTTATGTTGGCCGGGATGGCCGGGATGTTGCGTGGAGTTTCCATCACCACCTTTCGAATGTGTTTGATGCTTTTAACGACGCTCAATGGAGATTGTACGATCCTGAAGCAAAAATCATGAGCGGTTATCCCAAGATTCCTGAATCACCCTACCAATTTTATACCGAATGGATGAGGGATGATGGCTTCCCGCATGGCTCTTTTTTTGAAAATGTGCAGTCCTGGTGGGAAATCAGGAACCTGCCAAACGTTTTGATGGTGCATTACAACAATATCATCGGTGATTTACCTGGAGAAATTGCCAGGATCGCCAAGTTCCTGGATTATGATATTTCCACCCTTGAAATGGACAAGATCATTCACCACTGCGGCTTTCAATATATGAAAGAACATTCAAAACAATATGCGCCGCCAGCATTTAAGGATGGTCAAACCGTGTTTTTTAACAAAGCAACCAATATGCGCTGGAAGGATATTCTCAGCGCAGCGGAAGTTGCGCAGTATGAAAAAATTGCCGAAGAACGGCTTGGCAGTGAATGCGCTTACTGGCTGGCAACTGGTAAGGAAAAGTGCTGAGTAGGGGCGGGTTTTAAACCCGCCCAACTGGGCAAGGGCGGGTTACAAACCCGCCCCTACAGTCATCATTTTACAGATGAATCGGAGCAACTGAACCATGATCGTAGAAGCCTGCCTGTTGTCGTGTGCGCTTTACTATTCGGGACTTAAATTTTTCGGCCTCGAAGATGAGCCTGAAAATAAAAAAAAGAAGGGCAAATTGCCGGCAAAAGGGCCTAAAGCCCCATCTATTGCGGTTGCAGTGATCGAACCATCCGCGGAGAATCAGGAGCAGAGAAAATATTTACCCACCGCCAATGAAAACAAACCCAACAATGTTCAGGTAAACAAGTACCTGGCGGTAACCTCCGTTTCACTCTTCCTTACTTCCATGGGGACTATCTTTTATTCACCACTGATCCTGTTTGGTGTCGCCGGTCTTGCTTACCCTCTAACCGGTATTGTGAAAAGGGCATACAAAGGGTTGGTGCATGAAAAGAAAGTCAAGATGGAAGTGATGGGATCCATTCTCTTTCCCGGGATGGTGTTGTCAGGTTTTTACTTTACCTCCAGCTTTGCCTTCTGGATGTACTATGTTAGCGTAAAACTGTTAATCAGGATTGAAGACGACACCCGCCAAAACCTCATCGGAATTTTTGGGGACCAGCCTCGCTCTGTTTGGATTGTCAGAAATGGTGTGGACGTTGAAATGCCGTTCGAATCTTTGAAAATCGGCGATATTGTTGCGGTTCAGTCAGGAGAAACCATTCCGGTAGATGGAGTCATTACCGAGGGGCGAGCTTCGATAGACCAGCATGTACTGACCGGGGAATCACAGCCACTGGAAAAAGAGCAAGGCGATCCGGTGTTTGCGCTGACGACTGTTCTGGCCGGCAGCATTCGCATCAAGGTTGAAAAATCCGGTCAAGATACGGTTGTGTCAAATATTGTGGATATGCTGAACAAAACCGTCGATTTCAAATCAACCATGCAATCAAAAGGAGAGATGATTTCTGATTTTTCAGTCATTCCAACGCTGGCGTTGAGTGCTTGCGCTTGCGCTGTTTCAGGTTTGGAAGGCTCTTTTGCGGCCCTTAATTCCTATATTGGGGGAGATGTACGCCTCTTTATTCCCATGAGTACCCTCAACTTTCTGAAACTCTCTTCGAGAAAGGGGATATTGATCAAGGATGGGCGTGCGCTGGAGTTGCTGGCCAAGGCAGATACGGTTGTTTTTGATAAAACCGGTACGCTGACCCTGGATCAACCTCATGTATCCAAAATATACCCATCTGAGGGCTATAACGAGCTGGATGTATTGTACTTTGCGGCAAGCGCTGAAAAGAGGCAATCTCACCCCATAGCCAAAGCCATAATCGATAAAGCGTCCGAGTCTCAATTGTCGTTGGCAACGGATATTGATGAGACCAGCTATGAGATGGGCTACGGAATACGTGTTGCGATAACCGGCAGTCAGATTCATGTGGGAAGTCAGCGTTTTATGGAAATTGAAGGAATTGAAATTCCGGAAGCGATGAAGGAGATAATTCAAAACAGTCACAATACGGGACATTCTCTCGTTTTGATTTCGAAGGATAATCTTTTAATAGGAACAATCGAGCTGCGGGCAACCATCAGGCCTGAAATAAAGGAGATTATCCAAAAGTTAAAAAAACGTGGCAAATCGATGTACATCATTACGGGCGATCATGAAAAACCGGCAAGAATGCTGGCCGACGAACTTGGGATAGAGCACTGTTTTTCAGAAGTCTTTCCGGAGCAGAAGGCGCTGATTATTGAAAAGCTTCAGGATGAAGGCCGAATCGTATGTTATATCGGCGATGGGATCAACGATTCCATCGCGATGAAAAAGGCCCATGTATCGATATCACTGCGAGGCGCTTCTGCTGTCGCAACGGATACGGCCAATATTCTTTTCATGGATGGAACTCTAAATAATCTGGATAACATTTTCGAACTGGCCAAGGAGTTTAAAATTAATACCACCAATGCACTGATGCTCGCAATTGCTCCGGGTATAATCAATATAGCATGCGTATTTATGCTTCACACCGGAATCTATTTTGCGTTGGGTCTCTATTACGTTACATTGCCCATCGGGATTGTGAATTCATTTTTACCCCTGATTGAAGATAACAAGAATAAAAGCAAAGAATTGCAGAATAAAACGGTCAATAATAAAGCGCACAATCCAAGCAGGCGATCAATGTTTTAAATATAGTGCGAAGGGTGGCGAAGGGCGGGCGGTTACAGGATGTCTGGAATTC
>CAISJJ010000105.1 GCA_903885595.1 uncultured Bacteroidales bacterium | reverse complement strand
GACAAGGAATAAAATAATTCATGACATGCTTTATTATTTCCTGAGTTTTTTTACGCATTATCTGCCCAACCATTTAATTAATAGTATTCCGTTTTATTTTTTAAGGCACAGCTATTACCGGTATATCCTCAAACTGAAACTGGGCAGGGGCAGCAGCATTCATATGAATACGTTCATTATCAGCGGGGATAAGATACGCATCGGGTCCGGTACCACGATAAACCGGAGGTGCATGCTCGATGGCCGCGGTGGAATTGAAATCGGGGATAATGTTACAATTGGTCCCAACGTTTCAGTCGTGACGGCTGATCATGATGTTCAGTCTGAGAATTTCACCGGGCGGTCGTTGAAGATAGTGGTCGGAGATTTTGCATTCATTGGCATCAATGCTACGATTCTGCCGGGTGTGAGGATCGGCAGAGGTGCTGTGGTTTCTGCCGGTGCAGTGGTGACCAGAGACGTTGAGGAGTATACCATTGTCGGCGGAGTACCGGCCAGAAAAATAGGACTCAGATCAAAATCACTGGCATATTCCTGCCGGTGGTTCCCCCCGTTTGATTAAAATCACCGGTGCGCTGAATGAATAATTCAAATAGAAAAATCCTGGTCATAACCGGTTCCTTCCCTCCCGACATATGCGGGGTGGGAGATTATACTTACCACCTCTTAAATTCCGAATCGGCACAGGATTGGAGCCTGTATAAACCGGAGAACTGGTCAATCCTGTCAACAGGTTCACGGATAAAAGAAATCCGTAAACAAAACCCGGGAATTATTTTTTTGCAATTTCCCACGTTGGGATATGGGTGGAGTATTGTTCCTCATTTAATTTGCCTTTATTTTTCGGTCTTTACAAAAATCACGTTCGTCGTTGTTTTTCATGAACTTTCACAATTAAGCAGGAAAGCCGGCCTTGCGTCATTCCTGTTATTGTTAAGCGCCAATAAATTGATTTTTACATCCGAGTTTGAATTGAATTATGCAGCCGGCCTCTTCAGCAGGACCAGGAAAATCAGCCGGGTCATCAGGCTGGCCTCGAACATTCGTCCGCCCGCAGGCATTAAACAGATTGAAAACAGGAACTGGGATATCGTTAATTTCGGTCTTTTCAGGCCGGCAAGGGGAATTGAAGAATTTATTGAAATTATAAAGGAAATCAGAATCAACAACCCGGCACTGAAGATAGCTTTGCTCGGGCAGGTTCCAAAGGGTAAGGAATTGTATTTCGCCGGAATCAGCAAGGTGTGTGATGAAATTTCCATAAGCATTTTCAGAAACCTTGAAGAAAGTGAAATTGCAGGCATCCTGAATGATTCTAAAATCGCCCTGCTTCCTTTTCCCGACGGGGTATCCGAACGGAGGGGAACCTTTTTGGCTGCGCTTGTCAATGGAGCAGTCGTGGTTACAACCAAAGGAATGCACACCACACGGTCACTTGAAGAAATCACTGTCATTGCGGATGCAGGCAACGCAGCACGCAAGGTGCTAAATTTACTAAATGAGGACACGGAACACCTGCAGCATCGGCAGAAAGCGGGATTCAGCTATCTCGAAAATGAAATACCTGCATCCTGGAATGATATTGCAAAACAGTATTTATCTTTTGTTAATTAATTCAATTTCCGTTTGTGAAAAAATGCATTTTACTGATCAGTGAAAACGGGCCGGATCGCGTTGGCGGAATTGAGCGGCATTGTTTCAACATCATGGAAATGTTTGAATCAGGCGAAGAGGTTGAAATTAAATCGGTTTCCAAATCCGACATCAGGCATTCATATTGGAATTTCATCGGTAAAACCGTCTTCAGTTTTTCTGATTTAAAAAATGCCATTTCAAATAGCCGATGCGATGTCGTGCATGTACATGGATTTGCATCCGTTGTGGCAGTGCAGTCATTGATCGCTGCACGAAAATTAAAAAAGAAATTAATTTTTACGGCACATTATCATCCATTTGAAACCCTGGATAATCCCAGGGCAGGAAAAATATTTTTTTATTTACTTTTAAAACCGTTGTTAAAATCAATATCAATGATTTTAACAATTAATAATCAGGATACGGAATTCTTTAAAAAATACAATCAGCATGTACGGATGATTCCGCACTGGATTAATATTCCGTTCAGCAAAGGGATGCAGCGCAGAACGGAAAACATGATATTATTTGTCGGAAGGGCTGACGCTAATAAGGGCATTGATCACCTTTATTCAATACCGGAAGGAAAATATGAAATCCATTGTGTGACCGGCAGTCATATTTCGAGGAAGGATTTTGTGGTCCATTCCAGCATAACGGACCAGGAGTTGCATTTGCTGTATGAAAGGGCTTCGCTGGTGGTTGTCCCGTCGAGGTATGAGGCATTTTCGTATGTAGCCCTTGAGTCGCTTGCCCATGGAACGCCCATCGTCATTTCCCGTAATGTTCAGATCAAGGATTATGTTGATGGATGCCGGGGAATTTCCACCTTCACGTATGGAGATTATAAGGCATTCAACACGGCCATTGAAAATACAATAAATGCCGCGGTGGATACGGAGGCTGTTGCGGCTGTATTTGATAAAAGCATTATCAGATCGAAACTCCTGAACATTTACCTGGAGGCTTGAACATGTTTTCTGTTCTCTGTTCAATATACGCAAATGAAAGACCTGCCTATTTCAGGACAGCAATGCAGAGCATTATTGACCAGACCGTTCCTCCTGCAGAAATTGTACTTGTTAAGGATGGTCCCCTCACCGACGAATTGGAAGCGGTTATATCACGCCTGGTCACGGATCATCCCTCATTGTTTAAAATTGTCGGGCTAAAATCAAATGTCGGATTGGGGCTGGCGCTGCAGGCAGGATTGTCCCATTGCACGCATGATATCATCGCCAGGGTTGACACGGATGATATCTGCACCCGGGACAGGTTCGAAAAACAACTTCATATTTTGGCAACACGACCGTCGATAGATGTCGTCAGCTCCTGGATTGACGAATTTTCTGATGATCCTTCAAATATTATATCAACCAGGAGGGTGCCTGAATATCATCCTGGAATAGTTGCCTTTGCAAAGAAACGGAACCCAATCAACCATCCGGCAGTAGTATTTAGAAAAGAATCAGTTCTGAAAGCAGGAGGATATCAGCATCATGTTTTTTTTGAAGATTACTATTTATGGGTCAGGTTGATCCTGAGTGGTGCGGTTTTCTATAACTGCCAGGAAAGTTTAATGTATTTCCGAACCAGTAAAGATATGTACAAACGAAGAGGTGGAATGAAATATATTCGCAGTGAAATTAAACTGCAGTTCAAGTTTCTTCAAATGCATTTCATCACGTTTCCCCAATTTACCCAGAATATTCTATACAGAATTTTTTTCAGAATAGTCCCAAACAAGCTGCGATCGAAACTTTATAAAACAATTTTAAGATGAGTTTTTCAACCTTTAACAGCTTTCAAGATTTCATATTAGGTGATATAAACCTAAAATTAATTTTCTGTTTCAGCCTTGCTTTTGTTATCTGCTTTTTCCTGATACCTTCTATTGTAGAGATTGCTAAGGCAAAATCACTCTTTGACGAGCCGAACAGCAGGACCTCACATAATCAGAAAACCCCAACCCTGGGAGGACTCGCCATCTTCAACGGGGTTGCCATATCATTACTTATTTTCTTTGATTTCAGTGATTTTCCGAAATTTCAATACACCATTGCCGGACTTATGATCATCTTCTTCACTGGATTTAAAGACGACATTATCGGTATCACACCCTTCAGGAAACTTATGGCCCAGTTATTAGCCGTGTTTATTACAATTGTGTTTGGCCGCATTCAAATCACCAACCTGCATGGATTCCTTGGGGTATGGGAACTTAACTATCACCTGGGGCTCCTGCTTACTGTAATCACCCTTGTTGGTATAACCAATTGTTTTAATTTAATGGACGGGATTGATGGTCTTTCGGCTAGTCTCGGTATACTCGTTGCACTCACCTTTGGGACGTGGTTTTATATGACTGGCGAATACAACTGGGCGATCATGTCGGCGGCGCTGGTTGGCTCTTTATTGGCCTTTTTCTTTTTCAATGTGTACGGAAAGCAAAATAAAATCTTTATGGGTGATACCGGGGCATTGCTTCTGGGGTTCATCATGGCCGTGATGGCCATCAAGTTCAACGAGCTTAATATAACCCTTAGTGGTCCCTGGGCCATACAAGCTGCGCCGGCGGTATCCATTGGCATTATGATGATCCCCATTTTCGATACCCTTCGTGTATTTCTTACGCGCATATTCAAAAACAGGTACCCTTTTACTCCCGATAAAACACATATACACCATTATTTGCTTCAGCTTGGGTTGACTCACTTTCAATCAACCCTGGTAATATTCCTTGCGAGCATTGGTTTTATTGCCGTTTCGTGGTATCTGCGATTCCTTACGGTGGCATGGCTGTTATTCGTTCTTTTCAGTTTAGCGGCATTTTTATCGTACATTCCCATATGGCTGGTCGATAGAAGAAGAAATAAATAGAATTCCTGCAATTCACAATCAATTCAAAACTGTTTTTCGTCCCTGCGTTCATTCTTTACAAATCCATGTTAGCTCTCTTTTTATCAAGCTTTTTAGTCTTGGGTTTTTGTACAATTTTTGGTTTATTCACAACAAAATTTATTTCAGGGACAAGAAATATCACAGAAATATT
>CAISJJ010000104.1 GCA_903885595.1 uncultured Bacteroidales bacterium | reverse complement strand
GGGTGTTGAAGGTAGTTACTATTCTGTTACTAATATCGTTAAAATCGTAATGTAAAACATTGATAAATAGATGAATACATAATAGTAATTATTCCCGCCCCGGGTACTTAAAAACCTCTTAACTAATTGAAAGTTAAGAGGTTTTATTTTTTTAGGGAGTAAAAAAGGGAGAAAATAAAGTTTTTTACTTGGTTTTGCCCTTAACCGGCCTTTTCTTTTTGGCGACCGACTGTTTGGGCTTGACTTTTATTTTTGCTGGCTTTACTTCCTGCAGCTGCAAAATTTCAGATTTCAAAAACTTTGAATATTGACCGTACATGAATTGATAGAAGTTATCAATGTTCTCTTTGTTGCGTGCGCTTTCCAGGGCTTCAACATATTTGATCCTGTCTTGCTTAAATACGATGGACAGGGGCAAATCAAACCAGGCTTGTATATAATTCATCAAAAGGCGTGAAGTCCTGCCGTTTCCGTCACCAAATAGGTGAATACCGACAAAATCAAAATGAACTTTAAAGGCCAGGTTACATTTTTCTTCAAATGTTTTAACTTTTTTGATTTCTTCGTATGTGCGATCACAAAGCTGTTTAAGCAATTGGGGCACTTTGCTAAAATCAGGGAATGTCCTGGATCCAGCCCTAACGGTACCTGTTCTAAAATCGCCTTTTGCCGTGTAATAGGTTCCTGATATAGTGTTGACTGTTTCCCCTGTATTTGCTTTTACCTGGGCTGCTATTGACTGAATAAGATTGGAAGAAAGAGGTTTTTTATCTTTGGCTAACTGAATGGTATTTTTAAGAGCATTGAAATAATCCAAAACCATTAAATGATCCTGAATCGGTTTAAGTGCTGCTGGCTTACCAAATTCCAATAAATTGACTGACTGTTTTTCTGTCAAAGTAGATCCTTCTATTGCCGTTGAATGGTGGGTAATGGCATAGTAAGTATATTTATCATGATCAATCATCCTTATGGATAATTTCAGATAAATATCAGCTAATTTATTGATCTCTTGAATCTTCATTATGCAAAGGTAAAAAAATGATTTATTTATCTGGGGGAAACAAGTGATTTGGTAATTGATTGACTTTTTTAGTGAAGTGAAATGTGCTTCATATTCCTGATCCAGTGTCTGTCCCATTCAAATAGCTTCCCTTCAGCCAAAGCAGCTGGATTGAAACCAGAATCCTTGAGCTTATATTAATACTATCTTTGAAGTAGAATTAATCAACTGTTAAGAATGGATTTCGATTCCGTTTTCCGGAAGTACCACCATAGACTTTATTTATACGCCCTGAAATTTATTGATAATGAAGGTGATGCGTTGGATATTGTTCAAAATGTCTTTATTTCCGTGTGGGAGAATGAAAAATTCAGGGAAGAAGAGAAATTGATTCAGGCATATCTTTTTCATGCCATAAAAAATAGTTGTTTAAACAATATCAAACATCGGAATGTGGTTCAGAGATACGAGCAAAAGGCCGTCAATGAATTAAAGGAGATGGAGGCCATCCATTTTCAAACCGGTGAAAAATCCTTAATTGAGAAAGAAACATTACTTCAACTGGAGGATGCCATCAATTCACTTTCGATGATTTACAAAGAGGTGATAGTCTTGAGTCGGTTCGAAGGGCTTAAGAACAACGAAATTGCAAAGCAACTGAACATACCGGTTAGAACAGTTGAAACCCGAATATTCAGGGCACTTACGCTACTCAAAGAGAAAATCTCAGCCAAATCATTTTTGGTGTTGATGAATTTATTTGGCCCTGGCACTAAAAAAGTTTAAAAATTCCTGACGTAGTTTTTTCAACTTAGTTGTTATTATAGTATCAAAAGCAGCTAAGACTTATGAAAAAGGTTACTAATACCCCGGAAGACCTTATCGCACGTTATTTAAATCAAGGATGTGATGAGGAAGAAGTTCTTGAATTGTTGAGATGGATCAATGAATCTGAGCAAAATAAGAGTGAGTATATTTCACTCAAGGATATATGGGATTCTTCCATTCAAGTTACGGATCATACGGAAAATCAGCTGGCTCTTTTCTATAAGGGACAGTATCTTACTTCAAGAAAATCCAGGAGGCTATATGTAGGGTTTTCAGTTGCTGTGGCTGCAATTCTCTTACTTGCGCTGGTGATTGACATCTTTATACCACGAATTGCAGATAGAAGGAATAATGGCGTACAGGTTGTAAGTGTTCCTTTAG
>CAISJJ010000103.1 GCA_903885595.1 uncultured Bacteroidales bacterium | reverse complement strand
GCCTTCATTCTGCAGCATCGCGATCATGGTTATGAAGATGGCTGGGGCGAACCGGCATTCAGCGGTACCAATATCAACCAGCTTACCAATACGGATCTGACGTTTGTTTACTCCATCAACTGTTTGACCGGAAAATACAATTACAGCTCGGATTGTTTCGGTGAAAAATTTCATCGCTATACCAAAAACGGGTATAATTCGGGCGCCCTGGGCGTGGTTGCTCCTTCTGAAGTTTCCTACTCATTTGTCAATGATACCTATTGCTGGGGTATGTACGATAACATGTGGCCAAACTTTATGCCCGCTTATGGAACTACCCCCCCGTCGAGGGGTATGTTGCCGGCCGTTGGCATGACAGCCGGGAAATATTTCCTCCAGCAGTCGAACTGGCCTTATAATACCGAAAACAAAGAGGTTACCTACTATCTTTTTCATGCCTTTTGCGATGCATTCCTGAATTTGTATTCAGAGATTCCGCAACTCATGACTGTTCAGCATGCCGGTGTATTGTTAAGCGGGATGACCGAATATGAGGTTACCGCCAATGCCGGGGCTTTTATCGCATTGACCGCCAACGGCGAAATTCTGGGAACCGCCGCAGGAACCGGATCACCTGTGGCCGTTACAATACCGGCACAGCTTCCCGGTACCCTGGTAACGATTACAATTACCAAAGAAAACTATTACCGTTTCTCTGAATCAATCGAAGTGATCCCCCCGTCAGGAGCCTATATCATAAAGGATATCTTCTGGGTTAACGATACAATATTAGGAAATGCAAACGGGCTGCTCGATTATAATGAATCGGTGAACCTTTCGCTGGGAATGAAAAATGTGGGTTCGCAGTTGGCCAGTAACATTGTGGTTACCTTATCCACCGACTACCCCCTTGTTGCCATCATCGATGGAACTGAAACTTTCGGAAACATTGGACCAAATTCCACAGTTACCATTGGCAATGCCTTCTCATTCATGACCGCACATAATATTCCCGACCATGAGAGTGTGCTGTTCAATATTTCAGCCACCGATGGCACCGATACATGGACATCTTCTCTCGCAATCGTTGTGCATTCGCCTGAAATGACTGTTGGCAATATGGTTATCAATGATGCTGCCGGAAATAACAACGGAAGGCTTGATCCCGGTGAAACGGCTGATGTATTAATATCTACCACAAATTCAGGAAGCAGCTTTTCACCAGAAGTCCTTACATATCTTGAATCCGCCAGCAGCTATATCACGATCTCGCCCGGCCCTGTCAGCCTTGGCGTCATGGGACCTGGTATTACGGAAACTGCATTATTTACTGTAACGGTTGATCCTGCCACACCCATCGGAACCCTGATTGACCTGAATTACAATGTTATTGCAGTCGCATACACTGCTGAAAAAACATTTAACGTTAAGATCGGTTTGATCGTTGAGGACTTTGAATCAGGCGGATTTACACAATTTGCCTGGACACAGGGCGGCAATCAACCCTGGACCATCACCAATGTTGAACCTTACGAAGGGGTCTATTCTGCCAAATCGGGCACCATTACACACAGCCAGAAATCGGACCTTATGCTGCAAATGAATGTAACCAGTCCCGACAGTATTTCGTTCTTCCTGAAAACCTCATCCGAAAGTGGCTACGATTACCTGAAATTTTTCATCGATGCTACAAGCGTAGGGCAATGGGCCGGTGCAACAGACTGGACCCGGGTTGCTTTCCCTGTAACCGCCGGCAATCATACCTTTAAATGGGAATATATGAAGGATGGCAGTGTTTCAACCGGAAGCGATTGCAGCTGGATCGATTATATTATTTTCCCTGCAGCTGCTCCGTCGGCTGCATCGGTGACCGGGCAGGTTTCCTATGCCAACACGGCGAATACTCCACTGGCAGGATTAACAATTAACCTGAAAAACAGCGGTGGATCGGTTGTAGCCACGACCACAACCAATGCATCCGGAAATTATACCTTTAATACCGTTGCACCAGGCAGTTATACGCTTGAAGTGATCACCACCAAACCATGGGGTGGGGTAACCGCTGCCGATGTGCTTTTATACCGCAAGCACATTGCCAATATCGCACTTTTAACGGGTATCTACCTGGCTTCGGGCGACGTAAATGCATCGGGCAGTTTATCTGCTGCCGATGTTCTGCTCATCAAAAAGCGTATCGCCACCATCACAAACTCATTCACCGTGGGCGACTGGCTGTTTAACAATACGCCATTTGCCGTTGGCGGAGGCAGTGTCACACAAAACTTCAAGGGTATTGCTTATGGCGATGCAAACGGATCGTACATCCCGGCTGGTGACAAATCATTGGCGCCCAACAAACAGGGTATCCTGACCATTGAATCCATTGCTGCTGCAAATGGTGATGTAATCGTTCCTGTTCGTATCTCTGATATCCCCGATCTCGGATCATTCCAGTTCACCATCCAGTACGATCCTTCAAAACTGACCATCGGTGATGTGAACAACTGGTATCCCGGAATTGACGGTGTGACCATTGGTACACCGGCCCCCGGCTTCATTACCTTTGTATGGGCTGCCGATCTCAACGGTATTTCAATCAGCGATGGCATCCTGTGCAACCTCCATTTTAAATCTAATTCAATTGCAGGATCAGCCTTGTCATTTATGGGTAATCCTACGCTTATTGAATTCACTGATTATGATGGTACACCGGTTGAACCTGTTTTTGTAAATGGTATGATAGGTTCACCTACCGGGATTGACGAACTTGATAACACAATGTTCAGCATCTATCCAAACCCTGTTTATAAACAAGCCACCATCACCTATACCATTCAATCTGACTGCGATGTCACGCTTTCGGTATTCAATTCGATGGGCCAGGAGGTGAAAATTCTTTCAAACATCCCGGGGCAGCATGCCGGCGCCTACAATGTGACATTCGACGGAACAGGTTTACAGGCAGGTGTATACTACTGCAAGCTGAAACTGAACGATACTACCCTTGTTAAAAAGCTGATTTTATCCAGATAGCATATTTATTTCACCAGGTTGAAATTATAAGAGTCTGTTTAAAATTCATTTTGAAATTTGTAACTCCTTGAAAACTATTAGTTTTTCATTATTCAATCTTCACTCATCGTTTTTCATTTTACATTAGTCGTTAACCCAATGAATAGAGGACAAT
>CAISJJ010000102.1 GCA_903885595.1 uncultured Bacteroidales bacterium | reverse complement strand
TGTTGAATTACTTGCCAGGGATCCCTCCTGCTGGGTTCTTCACCCGGGGGAAACCTGGCATGGCTTCGGCAACATCGACGACGGATACGCCATGCTGGATCCAATAAAAGTAACCGTGCTGACACCCGGTGTGGAGCGCGACGGATCCCTCTCTCCATGGGGCATCCCGGCTGCCCTCCTGGTCAAATACCTTGATTGCGAAGGAATAATCATCGAAAAGTCGGGCGATTACAGCGTACTGTTCCTCTTTTCGATGGGCATAACCAAGGGAAAATGGGGAACCCTGACCACAAGATTCTTCAGTTTCAAGAACCTGTATGATGAAAGCGCCCTGCTGGAGGATGTTTTTCCTGACCTTATTGAAAAATATCCCGGGGTTTACAAGGGAAAATCTCTTCCCGGGCTTGCAGGGGAGATGCATGAATTCAAGCGTAATTCGCGGCAGCTTCAACTGCTGGATGAAGCATTTTCGGCTTTGCCTGAACCGGTGATGACACCGGCCGCAGCGTACAGCCACCTGGTTAAAAACAACGTGGAAAGGGTTTCCCTTGAACAGTCGCAGGGGAGGATCATGGCCGGGGGGATCGTTCCGTATCCTCCGGGAATTCCTTTACTCATGGGTGGTGAACGCGCCAGATCCCTGGATGAACCTGTTTTGGCCTATTTAAAAACCCTCCAGGATTTTGACAATCAATTTCCAGGTTTCGAACATGACATCCATGGGATTGAAAATGAGAATGGTGTGTATAGAATGTATTGTATAAAAGATGAGACCAGTATAAAAAACTTGTGCCATCTAAAAAATTCACTATCTTTGATAGTATCAAATGATAGTATCAATGAAACCACCTTACCAAATAACACATACAATCCTTGTCAGAACAGCCTCTATCTCTGAGAAGATTGGCGCGATAAAATCATACTTTTTAGAGAGGCCGTCACCATTACTCAGAAAGCAAAATAAGATTAAAACCATTCATTCTTCTTTGAAAATTGAAGGAAATACGCTTACTCAGGAGCAAATTACAGCAATTATTGAAAATAAACGAATTATTGGCCCCAAAAAAGACATCAAGGAAGTTCTCAATGCTATTAAAGTTTATGATCAACTGGCTCTTTTTGATCCATTTTCATCAAGGTCATTTTTATCTGCTCATAAATTGCTGTTGGATGGTTTAATTGAAAATCCAGGAAAATACCGAAATCAAAATGTGGGAATTTTCCAGGGATCCAGGGTTGCTCATATCGCCCCCCCGCCTGTCAATGTGCCGTTTCTGATGAAAGATCTTTTTTCATATTTGAAGAGCAAAGATGAAATGACATTGATAAAAAGCTGTGTATTTCATTACGAAACAGAATTCATTCATCCATTTCCTGATGGAAACGGAAGAATGGGAAGGCTTTGGCAAACAGTGATTTTAATGAATGAATATCCGGTTTTTGAATTCCTGCCATTTGAAACACTGATTTGCCATACGCAGAAAGAATATTATGAGGTATTGGCAAAATGTGATAGCAAAGGTGATTCTACTGAGTTTATTGAATATATGTTAAACATTATTGACACTTCGTTAAGTGAGCTGTTAAGTCTCAATAACAGACTTGTGTCTGATATTGAAAGAATCGACTATTTCATCTCATTAGGAAAATCAGAATTTTCCAGAAAGGATTACATGAATGTATTTAGAAATCTTTCAAGTGCGACAGCAAGTCGTGATCTTAAAAAAGGTGTAGAACTAAAATTGTTTACTCGCACTGGGGATAAGAATAAAACATTCTATGAAATAACTTCTGGGCATAACATGCCGCTAAATCGCAACAAAACCAGCACTTAAGACGCTCTTTACAGGATGGCCTTTTGCTGCGTTTAGCGGCCTCACGGTCGCGACACCGGGTATGCAGTCGGGGAAGAGGGCACCATTCTTAAAACCACCGATGGATGCGCCACCTTGACAAACCTGCATTCAGGAACTTCCCGCTTTTTACACGCCGTTGCCTTCACCGATCCCGGTCATGGCTGCGTTGTGGCTGATCAGGGCGAATTTTTTCACTGCTTCCCGCCAACTTTTTTGATTATTTGTATATTTGACATAGGCATATGTTGTTTAAAATCATTAATCATCAAATTCTTAACGTCATGAAAAACAGGCAAGAATTGGAACAGAAGATCATAGAAAAGGCCATGAAAGATGAAACTTTCAGGAAGCAACTCATCGAAAATCCATCAACAACCCTGAATGTTGAATTTGGGTTTAACATGCCTGAGAGCGTTGAAATTAAGGTTCTTGAAGAGGAACCAGGGAAAATTTACATTGTTTTACCATTTACTCCGGCCGACAGTTCAGTGGAGGAACTGAGTGATGCAGAATTGACAAGTGTCGCCGGTGGTTCATATCTGGACTGCGTGACATATGTAACAGCCTGCGGAGGGCCTCAGTGCCAGTGAAACGCCTTGAATTTTGCTGTTCCCATTAATAAAATTGATACTACGAGGTTTTATTACATTAATGTAGCATCATAATGATTTGGTCTTATTGAGTTCCTATTTCATGGCTAATAGTATCGAATACGGAATTT
>CAISJJ010000101.1 GCA_903885595.1 uncultured Bacteroidales bacterium | reverse complement strand
TAGTTTGGTTGATTAGTTTTACCCTGAAAATTTTGATTTTATAGTTTTTATGTTTGGTTAACAACTTATTAACATTAAATAATTTATATTACATTATTAATCAGTATTTTAATAAATTTTGTAGATTTGGTTAATAATTTGAATTGTTTAAAAAAGAGATGTATTTCATTTTTTATTTTTGTTAAAAGATGCTTAAAAATTGGAGCTGTACTGGCGATTTTGTTATTTTGGTAGTTCACTTTTTAACAATCCTGTCTTTTTATCATTATTTAGGCACAAAATTAATCAGTTGTGAACATATCAGTGTTAAAAATTTAATAATTTGATATTGAGGATAATATTTGGTTACCAATTTTCTTTTTCATTCATAATGATTCGTTTATAATTATATTTGTGAAATAAAGTATTAACAATGTCAGAAAGTGTCGTATATATTGCTATCGGAAGTGATCATGCCGGATTTTTAACTAAGGAATTTATAAAACGCACCCTGGTCGAAAAGGGATATACAATTCGTGACTTTGGTACCTTTTCAGATGAGAGTATGGATTATCCTGATTCAGCTCATCCTTTGTCGAAAGCCATACAGAATGGTGACTATCATTATGGCATTCTGATATGCGGAAGTGGCAATGGAATGGCTATTGTTGCTAACAAATATAAGGGAATAAGAGCTGCCATATGCTGGAATGATCAAGTTACTGAATTAGCAAGAAAACATAATAATGCAAATATTATTGCTCTTCCTGCCAGGTTTATAAGTATGGAAGAAGCTGCAAAATTATCATTGTTGTTTATTAAAACAAGTTTTGAAAAAGGCAGGCATGTTCGAAGAGTTGAAAAAATTGAAAAAATTTTGTAACTAATTTACAATGAATTATATATACCAAAAATTTCTCGAAGAGGCTGAAAAAAAATCTTTTGATCCTGAACATCGCAAGCGACTGAATCACAATATTAGGTGCTATGATGAACAAGTTGAACAAGGTAAAAGTCAGTATCAAAATCTTGAATTGGCCAAACGGCGTGCAGCTAATTTGAAACATAAGATAATTAACAATCTTGATAAATATCTTGTTGAGTTTGAAAATAATTTCAGTAAGCGGGGCGGAAAAATAATTTGGGCTCCCAGTGAGAAGGATGCTCAGCGGGAGATCATGCACATTATTAAAAAGGCCAAAGCCAAAGTAATTGTGAAGCAAAAAACTATGGTTTCGGAAGAGGTTGAACTGAATGAATTATTTGAACGAAATAAAAAGGAAGTATTTGAAACCGATCTAGGGGAGTATATTGTTCAACTGGCTGGTGAGAAGCCGTATCATATTCTTACTCCTGCCATGCATAAATCAAAAGAGGACGTTGCTGCACTGTTTCATGAAAAATTCGATTTACCAGCTGATAGCCAGCCTGAGCAAATTACAAAATTTGTCAGGGAAAAACTGCGGCGTGAATTTATTCGTGCCGATGTTGGAATTACAGGAGGTAACTTTCTCATAGCCGATGTTGGTGCTGTAGGCCTCACCGAAAATGAAGGCAATGGTTTGCTTTGTATGGCTTTTCCAAAAATTCATATAGTCATTGTTGGCATCGAGAAGTTAATTCCCTCTATTGAAGATCTGGATCTTTTTCTTCCTTTATTGGCACAACATGGGACAGGACAACATATAACCGTATATAATAACATTGTTTTTGGACCCCAGGGTGAGTTTGAACCCGACGGACCGGAAGAGATGTATGTAGTGCTACTGGATAACCGGCGAACGGAATTGTTAAAATTTAAGGAACAACGTCGCGCGCTCTCCTGCATCAGGTGTGGAGCATGCCTGAATGGGTGCCCGATTTATAAAAGTGTCGGTGGGTATACCTATAAAGCAACCTATTCCGGACCTATTGGATCGGTTATTTCTCCACATTATTTAGGTATGAAGGAGTTCAATCACCTGAGTTTTGCCTCTTCACTGTGCGGAAAATGCTCAGAAGTATGTCCAATAAAAATTCCACTTCATGAATTACTTCTTCGAAACCGGCATGAAGCGGTTTCAAAAAAGTACATTTCTTTTAAATGGCGCGCTGTTATTTCAATGTGGAAAATTTTTATGCTTCATCGTTGGATGATCGATAAACCAAGTTCAGGCTTGAAAAACAAGATGATAAACAAATTTGGCCGTAAAATGTGGGGAGAACGCAGAACCCTTCCCAAAATAGCGCCCAAGAGCTTCAAAGATCGATGGAAAGAATCTCAGCCAAAGGTTTAGGATTCTTGTTACACCGATGTCCGCCGGCTAAACCAGCGGTCAATTATAAAGAGTAAACCACCTGAAAAACCGATAAGTAAGCCCAATGAGACATATTTGGAGGCAAACGCATTCTTCATCGCAGTAAAAAACGATCCGAAAGTTGTAAACAGACTTTTAAGAAAATACTCTTTCCCGGGAATCCAATTGAAAAGGGGCAGATCCGAAGTAGTAAAAATAAAGAGCAAAACCAGTAATACCGCAGCATATGGAAAGGCTGTTTTAAGATACAGGTAAAATGGTTTTTTTACCGGCGCTGTTTCCGGGGCCAACCGGATATTCGACATAACACGATCGACAAAATCATCCGAAGGGCTTTCGAGAGGACTTTTTTCTATTAATTCTCGTAAAAAATCAATTTTTTCCATATTAATCCTCCTAATTCAATGCCCTGTTCATCATGAGGGCAAGTTCATCATGTAATTTTTTCCTGATCCGGTGCAAACGAACCTTAACATTAGACATCGAAAGCCCGGTAATGTTACTGATATCTTCAATAGAATTTTCTCCTTTATAAAAAAGGGTTATTAACAGGCTTTCATCATCAGTTAAGCGTTCCATCGCAAGTTCAATCATCGCTTTTTGTTCTTCCGGTTCAATTTCGTCAATGCCACCGGCAACATCATCTTCCGAGTAATTATGGATTATGTAATTATCCATAGGAACCAGCTCTAACCTCTTTTTTCGCGTTTTTGAAATCGATGCATTATAAACGATACGATAGAGCCAGGTCGAAAATTTAGATTTTCTCTCAAATGTCTTCAATGCCTGAAAAGCCTTCAAAAAGCTATCCTGGGCGATCTCTTCTGCATCTTCCCGGTTATTCAATATTTTGAGAGCGATAGAAAATACAAGATTTTTATGTTTGGCAACCAAAAGCGCGTATGCAGAAATATCACCCCCGAGTACCCGATCAATGTAGTGGTTGTCATCCTGATATTTCATGCAGGGTTTAGACGGTATGTTTTAACATAGGTTACACCGCACGATACAAAGATAATATCATTTCATCAATACATTTGCAGATTTAATTTGCTGATCCATGAGTTTATTTGTACGTTTGTATCTAATAATCCATGTTATTAATCATTTAAAATTTTCCAATATGAAAATGTTTACATCCTTCGGTTTATTGTTATTGATATTAACGGTAAACCAACTATTTGCCCAAAGACAGTTGGATAATCCCAACCTGGATCAGATTCCTCAATATCTTCGTGAAAGAGGTTCAGGAAACCCGGATGCTCCCCTATCCTCTGTAATAACCATTGGTAATTGGGATAATTATAGCCTTGGCGTTGATTTTGCTGAAAACAATATGGCCGCTAACCCCAATCAACCAGCCTGGTATTTTACAGCCTATAACACCAATGCCCCGCATCATACTGAAAATGGGGTTGACTGGTTTATTCATGCGGCCAATTTCGGGACCAGTGTTCAAGGGGACCCGGTGGTTGCTTACGATAGCCTGGGAAATTTGTTTTATGAAAACATGTATGGCAACATTACGGGTTGCAAGGTCATTTCATCAACGAACAATGGTGCATCCTGGAGTGCTCCCGTGACCGCGATATCGGGGGTTGATAAAAACTGGATGGCATGCGATCAGACCGCAGGGCCCTATGCAAATTATGTTTATACCACCATGACTTCCAGTAGTGGAGGAAATTTTGCCAGGAGTACAAATCATGGCGTTAGCTGGACCAATACGTTTACACCTTCAACCCAATCCTTACCTGGTATGATGGTCTGCGTGGGACCGGAAGGAGGTGTGCAGGGAGGCGCCGTTTATGTAGTTACAAACAGCGGTAGCGCCTTCAACTCAAACTATACATTTTATAAATCGACCAATGGAGGCCAATCCTTCCAGCTTAAATCCAGTAAACAATATGCAAAGTATGTAGGCACCGATGTAAGTGGAAGAAACTCGGTTCAGGGCATGAGAACCCGTCCCTACCCGATGATTGCCGCCGACAACAGTTATGGTACGCATCGGGGAAACCTTTATGTTGTTTATGCAACCAACGATCCACCGGGAAATGGAAATAAACCCAATATATATTGCCATACATCCACCGATGGAGGAGCTACATGGAATGTTGATGCAGTGAAAGTGAATGACGATGAGAATTCTCAAAACCATAATCAATGGCATCCGGCAATTTGGTGTGACAAGGAAACCGGACGATTGTATGTTATGTGGATGGACACCCGGGATACACCGACTCATGATAGTGCATTCATTTATGCCAGTTACTCTGATGACGGAGGCGCTACTTTTGTTGCCAATCAGTGTATTTCCAATAAAAAAATGAAAATCAACTGTACTACCTGTGGTGGTGGGGGAACTCCCAGGTATCAGGGCGATTACAATGGGGTTGTTTCCAACAAAAAAGTTTCCATGCTTGGCTGGACCGATTTCAGGTCGGGTTCTTTCCAAAGTATGACCGGTTATTTCCCCGATTTTGCCATGGCAATTGATCATACTTCCGACACACTCTATACCACTTCTTATACTTCAACTTTTCAGGTATCTATCCCGGAAGTGAAGCTCTATACTGATACTGTAATTCTTTCTGGATCCATTACGCCTGAACCGACCACAGGATCCATTTCATTTGAATATCCTGAAGGAAACGACATTACCGAATATCCCAGTACAAAACCAGTTCAATTGGTTCTTTCAGGCAATGTGCCTTTGGGTAATTATATCGCAACTTTTTATGCTTCGGGTCCCAACGGAACCCCTGTTCATAAACGTACCTGCAATATTAAAGTACTGGCTGGCGGTTCAGGATTTACACTTGACGGAACCATTGCATATGCAAATTCGGCTCAATCGCCCTTATCAGGAGTAAATATCGCCTTGAAAAATTCCTCAGGATCCGTAATTGCAACGACTACCACTAATTCCTCAGGAGGATATACTTTCAACGATTTACAGAACGGAAATTATACCCTTGAACCCACCACAACGAAACCCTGGGGTGGCGTTACCGCTCTGGATCTGCTGCTGTTTAAAAAACATATTGCCAATATAGCCTTACTGAGTGGCATTTACCTGGCCTCAGGCGATGTAAATGGCTCAGGAAGCCTCTCTGCAGCCGATGTCCTGCAAGTTCAGAAAAGAGTTGCACAGATAATCAACTCGTTTGTCGTTGGCGACTGGCTATTCAACAATACACCAATACAGATAAATGGGGGTAATGTCACCCAGAACTTCAACGGATTGTGTTATGGTGATGCCAATGGTTCATATGTTCCGGCAGCCAAAGGTGCACAATTGACAGAACAGATAAAAATGGTTTCCGGCAGCCTGACAATTGGCACTGCACAGGCTCAATATGGCACTATCTCGCTTCCGGTATTTACTACTGATCTTGTCAACCTTGGTTCGTTCCAGTATTCCATTGTGTATGATCCTTCAAAACTTACCTATACTGGTACAGATAACTGGCATAATGGAATAGAAAACGTTATTATTGGAAATCCACAACCTGGAAAATTGACTTTTGTCTGGGCGGCTGATTTCAGCGGTATTACCATCTCCGATGCAAAGCTTTTTGATCTTCATTTCACATCAAATTCTCTGGAATCATCTGTTATTTCCTGGAGTGATGTGCCAACCGCTCGTGAATTTTCCGATTATAATGGCAATGTGTTCGCTCCCACTTTAACAAATGGGATTATTGATGCTCTGCTTGGTTTTGATAACATGACCAACAACCAGGTAGTTATTTATCCTAATCCTGCCAAAGACTTCATCATGGTGAAATCAAATGAATATTTACAATCAATTAAAATTTTCAATAATCTGGGCGAAATGGTTTTCACCAAAGTCACCACATCCAAAACATATAGTGTATCTACAGCATCTTTAAAGCCGGGTTTATACCTGATACAGGTTGATACTAAATCGGACCGAATCAGCAGGAGTGTTGTGATAGAGAAATAAGCACTTTTTAATAAAATGTAACCAATGAGCTGATACTGCGTCAAAAGGATCGAAAACGGAAATAAACTAAAATTTAACGGAAATGACTAACGAATTTTTGATCCCAATCGCGTTCTTTGCCCTGGTATTTGGAATAGTGTTCCTCTTTGTTCGGAAAAAAGAACGCCTGGCGCTCATTCAAAAAGGCGCTGATGCAACTATTTTTGAATCCTCTAAGCAACCCTCTTCCTTGAAATGGGGACTGCTTTTAGTGGGAATAGGCACAGGAATCCTGCTTGGTAAATTATTGGCTGTGTACACGACTCTTGAAGAAGAACCTGCGTTCTTTTCAATGATCTGCCTCTTCGGCGGAATCGGGCTTATTATTTATCATCTTATTGCACATAAGTTTGAAGTGACGGCCAAAGGATAGCCTGTAGCAAAAATGCCGCTCATTACTGACTCCCCTGGTTAAACCGCAAGGTAATCAGGGGAGTTCTTTTTTATTATAAAGGGAAATTTTTCCAATGCAAGGTATTGTGGTCCTTCTCGGCGAAGGATACTTTCATAAAGTATCATTTCTCTGATTTGCATAGGTAATGAAGAAATGGTTTTTATTTGATCAATGGAGCGACTAAAGATAACTTTATCCCTGAGAAAATTTATTCTTCCAAGTGTAAGATGTGGTACAAGGTTTTGTCGATCAGGTTTGAAACCAATGATTTCCAAATCGTCATGTACGTTTTTCATGAAAAGTGAAAGTTCTGAAAAAGTGTTAATGCCCGCCCAGATGACTTTTGGAGCATAGGAACTTCCGAAAATTCCCAATCCTGCTAACTGCAAAACAAAATAATCTGTTGCCGATGCCCGTTTTTTCAAGACAGAACTGATCTCTGGAATTTTACAGTCATCAGTTTCTCCGAAGAATTTAAGGGTAATATGAATGTTGTGATCTTCCACCCATTTTATTTGTTCATGCTGCAGATCCTGCTTCAGTTTGTGGTATTTTTTAAGAAATTCAGCATCTGGTTGAATTTTTAAAGCAGCAAAAAGACGTTTCATATCAAAAAAGTTCTTAATTTTGCAACCACTTTGGGGGATTAGCTCAGTTGGCTAGAGCGTTAGACTGGCAGTCTAAAGGTCAGGGGTTCGACTCCCCTATTCTCCACAACTCTATTACATATCAGGCTGTAAATTATTAATTTACGGCCTGTTTTATTTTTCCACATACGGAATTCAACACACTTTCACTGTGGTTTCGGGTTCACGCTCCCCTTCTCATTCTCCCTGTTCATACATTAGCATCGTTAGCAATACTCACCTGGCAATTAAAGAACAAATATAACCCTTAATCAAAAACAACTATGAAAACAAAAACTGAATCAATCAAAGCGTTGGGACTAGTTTGCAATTCTCTTATCTCTCCAAAATCCAATCTCTAATTTCGGACTTCCCGGTTAACTAACTGAACGTATTTTATCCCGGAAAAAAACAAAGCACACCGGGCTTTGTGGAGGTTGCCAATACCCAAACAATCGAATACTTGGGCAATCCATGCAGGATCTATAAAAATTTGCGGCTTATCTACATTCACAAAAGATAGAATTTTGTACCTTTCTTCCCTCAAAAGATTAGCAAAACTGACCTCATGCCCATCATAAACACCAACGCTTTTCATATGAAAGATCACGTACTCTTCATCCTGACCCTGATAGGGCTCGCCTCGGTGGGCCAATCCGCTGTTTCGCAGCCGAAACCTTACCTGCAAACCCCTACTCCGACGTCGATTTACATCAGCTGGCATTCGATAGACACGGCTTTTACACAGGTCCGGTACGGGAGCTCCGCTTTCGCCCTGAACAGCCTGGCACAGGGCTCATTCCTGAACAACTCCGGTAAGATCTGGCACACAGTAAAAATCACAGGGCTAACACAGGCGACGACCTACTATTACCGGTGCATCAGCGGTACCGATTCGTCGGAGGTCTTCCCGTTCCGGACACAGCCCTCATCATCGGCCCCGGGCCAGCATGTCCGGTTCGTTGTTGTCGGAGATTCGCGCAACAATGACACGATCCCGACCTACCTCCCTGTCGTGTGTGAAAACATTCTGCAGACGTTGGTTTCAAAGTATGGGACCGATTGGTACAACTCGGTGAACCTGGTCATGCACACAGGCGATGTAGTTTGGTCGGGATCGGATATTAACCGGTTTGAACCCGAATATTTCTCACCGATCTCGAACCTTTCCTGTTCCGTTCCCTTTATGGTCTCTATCGGGAACCACGAGCATGAATCGCCCCACTATTTCAATTACATGAAATACACCGATTTCACCGATCCGGAAATCCAGCTGACCAGGTTCAACCAGCGGTTCTACTCCTTCCGGATCCTGAACTGCGAATTCCTCGCACTCAATTCTAACTCCAACCTGGTCAGCGAGTCGCTGCAGCGTACATGGCTCGAAAAGGTCCTGGCTACCTCCGATACCAGCAATACTGTCGACCTGGTATTTCCTTATTCCCACCATCCGTACCGGTCAGCCATTTGGCCTGAAGGCGACGGCGATTCAGTGAAGATCGTGTTTTTCAGCACCTTCGGGAAATATCACAAAGTAGTCCAGTACTCCTGTGGACACGCACATTGTTACGAGCAGGGTGTTTGGGAACTCACCCAGCTCCCGGAAAACCTGCAACATGACATGAGGCTGCTGCTGTCGGGCGGGGGAGGGGCGGAACTTACCCGCTTCGCCAACCATTCAAGGAACTTTCCGGAGATCATCAAGGCCGTCGATGACTATTGCTACGCGATCATCGATGTGGATGTCGATGCAAAATCCTATACCGCGGAAGCCTATACGCTGGGCAAACCGGAGCACCCGATTGCCAACCAGATTTTCGACACCTTTCATTTCAGGATGAACCAGCCGCCTCCGGCACAACCGCAGGTGATCGGGGTGACCGGATGGAATCCCCTCGTACTTAATTCCTCGCCCATGTCAGGGACTGATTCGTGCATGTCGGCCGAAGTCCAGGTGACCCTTACACCAGGTGACTACACGCACCCGGTATTGGATACTGTCAGGAACTTCGAGAACATATTCGAAAATACCGGATTACCGGATTTCATCCCCATCAACAGAAATGCCGGAATAAACCTCTACTCTATCACGGTGCCTCCAGGGAAACTCGATTCGAACGCCCGGCATGGCTTCCGGATCCGCTACCGGGACATGAACCTGAAGTGGAGCCCCTGGTCGGAAGAAAAGCTATTCTATCCAACCGGAATGGAAGAGATGCCAGCTGTCGTCTCGGGCAACCTGGAGCTGTGGCAGAATCATCCGAATCCGTTTTCCGGCAGCACGACTGTGACCTATGATGTCAGGACTGCGCAGCGTATCGCCGTTACGGTCACGGATCTTTACGGCCGGATAGTTTACCAGCTGGTTGACTGTAATCAAAGGCCCGGCCGGTATAGCGTGGAATTACCAGGCGAGGGGAGGGCGCTTTCGCCGGGAATCTATTTCCTGCGGCTGAAGGGGGATTATTCCACCGCCATCATCCGTATGATGAAGGTGGGAAGCAGACAGTAAGCCCGGAAAGATACCGGAGCAATCAAGGTTTGAACTGAATTCTTTCCGTGTATGGATGAAGGAATGGCCAAAGATGTATTCATTGGTAAGGACGTGGAAAAATGTCGGTATCAGAGTGGATTTTTCCCGCAACAGAACACATCCAAATGCCTGGGCAGGTTATTATCGCATCAACTGATTGTCTGAAGTCTTTCGCTTATTGATAGAATCATTAGTTCAAAACCGCCAGCCTTCAGATTGTTTAATTCATGAGATTCTGCTGGATTCTTTACCGGTTATAACGTGCTCTGGCAAAATGGTTGGTAACGTTGCGACTGAACTGTCAGTAAAAGGATGTTGTTCTACAAAATCCACGTTCTATTACGGAATCAAACTCGATGCACTGGCATTCCGCCGCGAAAATCAAATTCCTTTCCCCAAACAACTGCTCATTACCCCTGCCGCTGAAAATGATTTGAACGTCTTCAGAAACGCCCGGAGCAATATCCTCCACTCTCTGTAGCGTCAATATCCCGGATTATTTCCGGGGTTATTTATTGCCATGTTTTGTATGGATGGATTGACAGATAAGCATTGTAATAGCGCTTATCACCTGTTACTTCGGCTCCCAGCCAAACAGGTTTATCAAATAACTCTTCCGGATCTTCAAGTTCAATCTCAGCCATCAGAAGCCCCTCATTATCCCCATGAAACTCATCAACCTCCCAAACATGTTTTCCTATCTGTATCCTGGTCCTGACCTTTTCAATCCTTGAAATAGCATACAACTGGATCAGCTCCCCGGCTTCATCCGCTGGAATTACATACTCAAATTCGGGATGGGAAAAGGTTTCTGATTTTCCTTTAATGGTAAGGAACCCTTTTTCCCCTGCAACCCTGATGCGGACGACTTTGTCCTCGTCGATACTTAAATAACCCTGTATGTATGGGATGCATGACGGTTTGCTCATAGTAAGCCACTTCTTCCTGTCTACCAGGAATTTGCGTTCAGTCTCCGTGTTTTTCATGGCCGGTGCTTTATCTATACACGCCGGAATAATGTTTCCTGGCAGAGTACAGGTTTTTTATGATCGCAAGTTACAAATTCAAGCCAGATAAATCATAGAGATGTTCCCCCCATTTTCAGGTTCATACCATTATTATATCATCATCAAGTAAACCATATTTTATTTTATACAACAATTTGATAAAAATTTTTCCATTGTTTCTAAGTTCATGAATAAATGGTGTTTGATGTGTCATAAAACTATTTAACTTTGTGCTGTTAATAAATTAACAACATGACCTTTGAATATCGGTTGGGACAATGTTTATGCAAACTGTGAATGTTAATCATTGATATTCTACATGACCATTGAAATCAAAATCATTAACATATGAAATTCCCATAAGGACAACGTTCATACCAACCGTGAATGTTAATTTATGGGTATTCCATGTGACCACTGAAAAACAAATTATTGACACATGAAACCATCACATATTGAGCATCTTGGAATTGCAGTTAAAAGTTTAACAGAGAGTATCCCTTATTATGAAAAGTTACTGGGGACCCAATGTTATAATGTAGAAGAGGTTAAGGACCAACATGTTAAAACTGCATTCTTCCTTATTGGCCAGACTAAAATTGAATTGCTGGAATCAACAGATCCTGAAGGCCCGATTGGTAAATTTATTGAAAAGAAGGGCGAAGGCATTCATCACATTGCTTTTGCAGTTGAAAATGCAATCGATGCCCTTACTGAAGCTGGAACAATGGGACTTTCACTTATCGACAAGGTTGCCCGAAAGGGAGCTGAAGGAATGAACATTGGCTTTTTGCATCCCAAATCAACACATGGTGTACTAATAGAATTCTGTAGTAAGTGACAGTTCCGGGTATAAGAAGCTAATAATTGCAACGCCTTACCTCGATCTGACTGTATAAGTTCAGCAGCAATAATAGAATAAGAATATTCCATCGCAGCTTTTTATTGATATTAAACCCAGTCAATATGTCCAACGAAAATAAAATATCCGAATTACTCGAGAAAAGAGAAAAAGCAAAACTTGGTGGCGGTGAGGACCGCATAAAGTCACAACACAAAAAGGGCAAATTTACTGCCAGGGAACGTATAGAGAAACTCCTTGATGAAGGCAGTTTTGAGGAATACGACATGTTTGTAAGCCATCGCTGTACTGATTTTGGACTTGAAAACGAACATTATCTGGGCGATGGGGTGGTTACTGGTCGCGGAACCATCGATGGACGGGTTGTTTTCGTATTCTCGCAGGATTTTACTGTTTTCGGTGGCTCTTTATCAGAGACATTCGCACGGAAAATATGCAAGATAATGGACCAGGCTATAAAAGTAGGTGCACCGGTTATTGGCATCAATGACAGCGGTGGAGCCAGGATCCAGGAGGGAGTAAATTCCCTGGCAGGTTATGCAGAGATCTTTATGCGAAATATCGCAGCCTCTGGCGTAGTTCCGCAAATTTCAGCCATCTTTGGTCCCTGTGCGGGAGGCGCGGTTTATTCCCCTGCCCTGACAGATTTTGTGGTGATGAGTGAAAATTCAAGTTACATGTTTGTGACTGGGCCCAAAGTTACCAAAACCGTGACAGGGGAGGATATTTCAACCGAAGACCTTGGCGGGGCCTCCATTCATTCCACAAAATCAGGAGTTGCTCATTTCCGTTCTGAAAATGAAGAAGAAGGAATCATGCTCATCCGCAAACTTCTTGAATATTTGCCACAGAATAACCTTGAAGATCCAATTATAACTGAATGCACTGACCCTATCGACAGATTGGAGGATTCGCTGAACGACATTGTTCCTGCCAACCCAAACCAGCCATACGATGTCAAGGATGTCATCTATCGTATCGTTGATGATCAGCAGTTCCTTGAAGTACATCAGCATTATGCCAAGAATATTGTGGTTGGCTATGCTAAATTCAATGGTATCCCTTGCGGAATAGTGGCTAATCAACCTAATTACCTGGCAGGCGTGCTCGATATCGAGGCTTCACGGAAAGCTGCAAGGTTTGTGCGCTTTTGTGATGCATTCAACATACCTATCATAACATTGGTCGACGTACCCGGCTTTTTGCCTGGGAGCAACCAGGAGTATGGGGGGATCATTATCCATGGCGCAAAATTATTATTTGCCTATGGTGAAGCTACTGTACCAAAGATCACCATAACCCTCCGGAAATCATATGGCGGAGCACACGACGTAATGGGCTGCAAGCAACTGCGTGCCGATATGAACTACGCCTGGCCATCGGCCGAAATCGCCGTTATGGGTCCAAAGGGTGCCATTGAAATCCTGGAAGGAAGGAAAATCAGCGAAATTCAGGATGTCAGGGAAAGAATAAAATATGTTGCCGATAAAGAACTGGAATATAAAAACAAGTTTGCCAATCCATATGATGCCGCAAAATATGGATACATTGACGACGTCATTGAGCCCAGGAATACCCGGTTCAGGATTATACGTGCCCTGCAGACCCTTGCTACAAAGAAAGATTCTTTACCACCCAAAAAGCATAGCAATATCCCGTTATAAATAAACCCGGCCGAACTATGAAAACGCTATCCATAACTTTTGATCTGTCACTGATTGATCATTACACCCTGGTGATTACAGTTGCCGGGTATTGTATTGTTCTTTTTGCTCTTGCCCTGATGGCCTACTTTTTTACCGGACTGCATACCTTCCAGGATTTTCTGGCAAATCGAAGGATTGCTGAACATACTGAATCGGGCAAAGAAGAGAAACCAAAGGTTGTGATGACGGGAGAGGAAAATGCCGCAATTGCTGCTGCGCTCTATTTGTTCTTTTCCGAATTGCATGATGAAGAAAAGTATGTAATGACAATAAGGAAAGTATCTAAGACATATTCTCCCTGGAGTTCAAAAATATATGGAATCTGGAATTCAATGAAACATTCATAAGATGCATGTTCATGCAAACTGGTCATAAATTCCTATGAGTATCCATGTTACCTATTTTTAAAGAGTGAATATTATCAAATGACATACGTGTAAACCATGAAAAAATTCAGTTTTGTTATCAATGGCAATGCATATGAGGTAGAAGTGCTCGGATTTGAAGAGAACATTGCAAAGGTTGAGGTAAACGGAACCCAATACAACGTTGAGGTTCAGAAGGAGTTGAAAATGACCAAAACACCGACACTGGTCAGGGCCGAAGCGCCAAAACCCACTGCCAGGGAATCAAAAATACCTAAAACGCCTGTCCAAACGACCAATGTCGCAATCAAAGCGCCTTTACCGGGAACAATTATTAAAGTTCTGGTTGCCGCAGGTGAAAAGGTGAGTCTTGGGCAAAAACTTTTAACCATGGAGGCCATGAAAATGGAGAATAATGTATTGTCAGAAAAGGATGGAACAGTAAAGGTTGTCCATGTTAAACCAGGACAAGCAGTGGCTCAGAGTGAAGTTTTAGTTGAAATTGCATAACCGATGGATATAATTAAAGCATTATTCAGCCTTTGGGAAGATACAGGTTTTCACAATGCAAACTGGGGAAACCTGATCATGATCCTGGTTGGCATAGGTCTAGTTTTTCTTGCCATACGATATAGTTATAAACCCCTCCTTCTCATACCACTTGGAATGGGTGTAATTCTGGGTAATATTCCGTTTCTGCACGAAGCAGCCTACCACACAGGCATATATCAGGAAGGAAGTGTGTTAAATTACCTGTTTTTCGGCGTGTTGAAAGGTATTTATCCGGCATTGATATTCCTTGGGCTCGGTGCTATGACGGATCTTTCACCGCTTATCTCAAATCCGAAACTAATGTTGCTTGGCGCTGCAGCGCAGGTTGGTATCTTTGCCACGTTTCTTGGAGCCATGGTATTTGGATTCCCGATGGCAGAAGCTGCAGCCATTGCAATTATTGGCGGAGCTGATGGGAATACCGCTATTTTCCTTACCTCTCAGCTCGCCAGTGGGTTACACGCTTCGGGAAATGGACTTGACATGCAGAATCTTATTGGTCCTATTGCCATAGCTGCATACATTTACATGTCGCTTGTACCTGTAATCCAGCCTCCAATAATGAAGCTGCTTACAACTAAAAAAGAGCGGCTTATTAGAATGAAACCCCCAAGAACAGTTAGTAAGTTTGAAAAGATTTTATTTCCTCTTTTGGGACTACTTTTAAGTGCATTTGTTGCTCCAGCCTCCCTCCCATTGCTTGGTATGTTCTTTTTTGGAAACATCCTTAAAGAATCAGGCCTCACAAAGCAACTTGCTACCACTGTAAGTACAATTCTCATTGATATCGTATTGGTCCTGATTGGGTTGACCGTGGGTGCATCCACCCAGGCTGATGTTTTTCTTAAATGGGAATCAATTCTTATATTTGTACTCGGAGCAATTGCATTTATGATTGCAACAGCAGGCGGGGTTATTTTTGCGAAGGTGATGAACATTTTTTTGAAAAAGGAAAATCGCATAAACCCGCTTGTTGGCGCTTCAGGTGTTGCTGCAGTTCCCGACAGCGCCAGGATTGCACATGAAATGGGATTAAAGGAAGATCCGACAAACCACCTTATCGGTCATGCCATGGCGCCAAATATCGCAGGGTTGATTGGAAGCGCAATCACAGCCGGATTATTACTGGGTTTTTTATTATAAGACTATGCTGATTATAGGAATTGCAGGTGGATCTGGTTCGGGAAAATCTACTGTCGTCAAGCAGGTGATCAAACACCTTCCCAGAGAAGCCGTCACCGTAATTCCACAGGATGCCTACTATAAGGACAATGGCCATAAATCAGCCGAAGACCGGGCCAGGATCAATTTCGATCATCCAACTTCCATTGAATGGGGACTATTGATAAAGCAACTGGAAACCCTGAAAACCAGTACTTCCATTGAAATGCCAATTTATTCATACGTTACTTGTGCCCGCTCAAAGGAAACAGTAACGGTTAATCCCTCAAAGGTAATTATTGTTGAGGGGATTCTTATACTCACCAATCCCCGCCTCCGTAGCAAAATGGATATCAAGGTTTTTGTTGATGCCGATGGAGATGACCGGCTGATGCGTATTATCCGTCGTGATCTTGAGGAAAGAGGCCGCTCATTTCAGCAGGTTTTGGAACATTATGACAAATTTGTCAAACCCATGCACCTGCAATTTATTGAGCCCACCAAACGTTATGCTGACATCATTGTGCCGCAGGGCGGACAGAACAGGGTTGCTATCGACATTCTCTCCTCCCGGATTAAAACGCACATCAACCTTGATGGTCATGACGGAAAAAACACCAAATCACCTCATAGGGGAAAATAGCCCGTACCTTCTTCAGCATGCATATAACCCGGTGAATTGGTATCCTTGGGGCAATGATGCTTTGGAAACAGCAAAAGGGCAAAATAAATTGATGGTTATCAGCATTGGTTATGCCGCTTGTCACTGGTGTCATGTGATGGAGCACGAATCATTTGAGGATAGGGGTGTTGCTGAAACAATGAACCGCGATTTTGTCTCAGTCAAAGTTGACCGTGAAGAACGACCCGATATCGATCAAATTTATATGACCGCGGCCTACGCTACAACAGGTCGCGGCGGATGGCCACTGAATGTGATCGCACTCCCCGATCAGCGGCCCATTTTTGCCGGAACTTACTTTTCAAAAAGCGACTGGCTGCAAATCCTGAAATATTATACTGATACCTATCATGCACAGCCCGGAGATTTGATTCGCCAGGCATCAGAAATCGGAAATGGTATGAAACAGCAGCATCTCATCCCTATTCAGGCTGAACCATTTCCATTAACGAAAGAGTTTCTGCAGGCCATGATTACAAACTGGGAAGGGGAGCTTGATTTTATGAATGGCGGAACCTGTGGCGCACCGAAATTTCCCATGCCCGCTAACCTTGGGTTTCTGCTCAGGTATGCTAGCCGGTATCAGGATAGCCGGGTACTGGATTATACAGAACTTACCCTTGATAAAATGGCCAAGGGAGGTATTTATGACCATCTGGGAGGCGGATTCAGCCGCTATTCAGTTGATGCATACTGGCATGTACCGCATTTCGAAAAAATGTTATATGATAATGCCCAGCTGATCTCACTATATGCCAATGCCTATGCATCAACTAAAAAACATGTTTATAAAAAGGTGATCGAGGAATCCATTGATTTCATTGACCGTGAGCTTACAAATCCTGCAGGACTTTTCTATGCATCACTCGATGCCGACAGCGAAGGAAAAGAAGGCGCATATTATACATGGACCAATGAAGAGCTATGCAAATACCTTGGCGACTTTTCCTCCATCTTCCTGAATTATTATTCCTGTGAAGAAAACGGAAACTGGGAGCTCAATCTGAATGTGTTACGGAAATCGCAGAGCGATAAAGATTTTTCCAGAATTCATGAAATATCTTGTGACATCTTGTTATCTTTTTTAGATACTTATAAAAACCAATTGTTTAAAGTTCGAAGCAGCCGAATCCGTCCTGCAACTGACGATAAAATACTGACTTGCTGGAACGCGCTGATGATCAGCGCCATGGTTGACGCATCCTGGGCATTAAATAAACCAGCCTGGCTGGACAAAGCCATTGATGCAGCCAATTTTTATCGCAGTAGCTTAAACGGAAAAAACGGTAAACTCTGGCGCAATTCCAAAGCGGGCTGCTTTAAAATCTCCGGCTTCCTCGATGATTATAGCTTTTTGATAAAGTCATTCCTTGATATTTACCAGTCAACACTTGATGAAGCCTGGATTTGGTCAGCTGATGCCTTGACAAGGGAGGTTATACGGCACTTCTCTTGTACCGATAATATTCTTTTTCGCTTGTCCTCTGATGAAGAACCCCCGCTGATACAGGATGCTATCGAGCTTTCAGACAATGTGATCCCTGCCTCAAATTCGCAAATGGCAAGGAATCTGTTTGTTTTAGGATACCTGGTTGGGGACGAAGTTTTCTTATTACGATCGGAAAGGATGCTCAGGAAAATGATTCCTCAAATTAAACGAAACCCCTCATTTCATGCCAATTGGACAGCACTGCTTGATGATTTTATTTCCGGGCCGACCGAAGTGAACATTACAGGGGATGAAAAACTTCTTCGCATAAAAGAATTTGCTGGAAATTATTTGCCTGGTGTTATTTTTTCGGGAAATCGCCCCAATACATCCAGTATAGTTATTGAAAATGTAAACATCATTGAGAAAACGCTGATTTATATCTGTAAAAACAAAACCTGTTTCAGTCCGGTTGAAACGGTGCATGAAGCATTGCAGATTCTTGAAAAAGTTGTAAGTTTGAAACCTTAAACAATAGAAATCATGGAAACACAGAAAGCTCTCGAAATTCTAAAAATGGCGATTCTCATGGAAAAAAGAGGCCATGCCTTTTATGCTAAAGTTGCCGAACAAACTCCCGATCAGGAGATAAAACATATTTTTCTGACAATGGCTGATGAGGAAACGAAACATGTTAAATTTCTGTCTGAACAATACATCGGGTATGAAAAAAATCATACTTTCACCAAAGTCGAATTACCCGATTTGGCCAATGAAGGTTTTGCCACCCTCATTCTGACCGACGATATGAAATCAAAAATATCTTCAGCCGGATTTGAAGCAGCAGCGATTTCAGCTGCCATCGACTTTGAAAAGAGGGCTGTGGAGGTTTATTCCAGGCAAGCGGAATCATCATCAGATCCAAACGAAAAGGCTCTTTATTTATGGCTTGCCGAATGGGAAGGCGGACATTTAAAAATCCTGAGCGATATGGACAATGAATTGAAAGAAAAGATATGGAATGATAACCAATTCTGGCCTTTCTAGTCTACATTCCTGATCGCATAGCCTCTACAGGATCGAGTTTTGATGCGGAATAGGCCGGTATTATACCCGAAATCAGTCCGATAATTGCGGATACTCCTATCCCCAGCATGATATTTCCCTGGGTGAGCAACAAGGTAAACTCTGTGGTGTTTGATACAATAATCGTCAGGATGAGGATAATCAACAATCCGAATATGCCACCGATCAGGGAAAGAAAAATAGCTTCAAAAAGAAATTGCAGCAGGATAAAGTAGTTCTTGGCTCCCAGGGCTTTTTGAATGCCAATGATATTCGTTCGTTCCTTCACTGATACAAACATAATATTTGCGATACCAAATCCTCCTACCAATAGGGAAAACCCGCCGATAATCCATCCTACCATTGCTATAACGTTAAATAAACTCTCAAAACCCTTAGAAATGATATCGGTTTCGTTTATGGAGAAATTATCTTCTGCCGATGGTTTCTGCTTTCGGATCGACCGCATGAGGCCAGTCAGTTCATCCCGCAATTCATCATTTGAAACCAACGGATTTGCCTTGACTACAATGGTGGCATCCATATCCTTTAGTTCGACCAGTGTTTTAAAATAATTGACCGGAAGATAGACCACCTTATCATTTGAATTTCCGAAAAAATCTTCCCCTTCCTTGGTAAGAACGCCAATCACTTCAATATTCCGGCCGAAAATCTTGACTTTTTTCCCAATCGGATCACCTTCGGGAAACAGATTTGAAGCGACATCGGCACCAATCAAGACAATATTCTTACCGCTGGCCGATTCGGTCGATGAAAAATATCTGCCATCGGCAAGTTCAAATTTCCACACTTTATCGAAATCCTGAGATACACCCAGGATTCCGATATTTTCTATATAGTTATTCTGATATTTAACAGTTTTGTTTACTTGCACCATGAAAGCTACTGATTCAGCAAGGTTTGACCGTTTCTCAATTTCGCGCATGTCATCAAGCGAAGTTTCTGGTCTTTGCCAGTATTTCCACCAGGGATAATCGCTTCCCATTGACCATGGCCATTTCTGGACATACAAAACATTACTCCCCAACGAAGCGATGCTTTTTCGGATCGCATTTTCCATTGAATCAAAAACAGTGAAGACGGAGATGACACAGAATATCCCAATGGTAATTCCAAGGAGTGATAAAACAGTTCGAACTTTATTTACTATAATAGCCTGAAATGCAAATATATAGCTTTCTCGGATTAAACGTAAGATCAGAATCATGGACGAATTGATTTCCTAATAAAATAACAGTAAAGGTACATATATTTATGATTTACGATTTAAAGCTATTCAGTCATGTTCATTAAATCAAAAATCCTCTCTTGATAATAGGCAGGAATTGCCAGCACCGCAAAAATTCAGTCAATCCATTGTTTGATCCGGTATTTTTTGGTAACATTGCAAAACTTCCCCGAAATGCAGATTTAGACGCAGGTAATCAATGATTGTTACAAAAGGAAGTCATATGACAGACCAGATTAAAATTAAATCCGCCCTCATTTCCGTCTATTCTAAAGAAAGGATAGAAGATCTGGCCCGTAAAATTGCATCATACGGGATTCAAATTATTTCCACGGGAGGGACCTTTGATTTCCTTAAGAGCAAGGAAATTCATGCAACTTCAATAGAATCAATCACCTCCTATCCATCAATTTTGGGCGGCCGTGTGAAAACACTGCATCCAAAAGTGTTTGGTGGCATACTCTGGCGTCGTGATCAGCTTTCGGATGTGGACGATGTAGAAAAATATGAAATTCCTTCAGTCGATCTGGTTATTGTTGATCTTTACCCCTTTGAAAAAACAGTTGCTGCTTCCAGAAACGAAGAGGAGATCATTGAAAAAATCGACATCGGAGGTATCTCCCTGATTCGCGCCGCAGCGAAGAATTGGGCCCATGTTGTGGTTGTTCCCTCAGAAGACTCTTATCTGCAATTGATTGAATTGTTGGAAAAAAACAATGGATATACCAGTTTAAGCGATCGACGCAAGTTTGCTGCCCAGGCATTCAATGTATCTTCTCATTACGACACAAAGATTTTTGGCTATCTGAATCAAGACGAGAACATTCCATCATTCAAACAAAGCATTCCTGTTTCATATCCAATGCGTTATGGTGAGAATCCACATCAGAAAGGTACTTTTTATGGAAACATCGAAGAGGTTTTTACCCGTTTGAATGGAAAGGAATTATCGTATAATAACCTGGTTGATGTGGATGCCGCGATTAACCTGATTGGTGAATTTACCGGACCAACTGTAGCTATTATTAAACACACCAATCCATGCGGCATAGCCAGCCGTAACACATTAAGGGAAGCCTACCTGCATGCACTGGCATGTGATCCGGTTTCGGCTTTCGGTGGAATTATCATTGTCAACGGAAACATTGATCTGGAATTGGCAGATGAGATTAATAAGTTGTTCTTTGAAATCTTAATTGCTGAGAGATATGAAAATGATGCTCTTGAACGTTTAAAATCAAAGAAAAATAGAATAATTTTGCAAAAAATTTCATTTGATTTCTCTCCACGGCAATTCAAATCAATCCTGAACGGGGTTCTTGAACAGGAAAAAGATCTCAAGACAGAAGAGAAAGCTGATTTTCAATATGTGACTGACAGGAAACCTGCGCAGGAGGAAACAGAAGCCTTCGTTTTTGCCAATAAGGTTGTTAAACACTTGAAATCAAACACGATTGTTCTGGTTAAAGATTCACAGCTTATTGGTTGTGGAATGGGTCAGACTTCACGGGTAGATGCACTCAGGCAGGCGATAATAAAGGCGCAAGCCTTTGGATTTAGCACGACGGGTGCGGTGATGGCTTCGGATGCTTTTTTCCCTTTTGCCGATTGTGTGGAAATCGCACACGGAGTGGGAATTACAGCTGTAATTCAGCCGGGGGGCTCAATCAGGGATGTCGATTCTGTAAATTACTGCAATGAACACGGCATGTCGATGGTCTTTACCGGTATTCGACATTTTAAACATTAATAATTGATTCAATGGGTTTGTTCACAAAAGAAATAGCAATAGATTTAGGTACTGCCAATACAGTCATCATCTATAATGATAAAGTTGTTGTTGATGAACCTTCCATCGTTGCCATAGAACGCAGCTCGGGAAAGATCATTGCCGTTGGGAAAAAGGCCCAAATGATGCATGGTAAGACCCATGAAAATATCAAGACCATCCGCCCGCTCAGAGGTGGGGTCATTGCTGATTTTCAAGCTACCGAGCATATGATAAGGGCAATGATCAAGATGATCGACCTTCGCAAATCATGGTTTCCTCCCGCATTGAAAATGGTGATTTGTATTCCTTCAGGGATTACCGAAGTCGAAGAACGTGCGGTTAAGGAATCTGCTGAACAAGCCGGGGCAAAGGAAGTTCGTCTGATTCATGAACCTATGGCAGCCGCCATTGGTATTGGGATTGACGTGCTTGAACCGGTGGGAAACATGGTGATCGACATCGGCGGAGGTACCAGTGAAATAGCAGTTATTGCACTGGGTGGTATCGTCAACAGTAAATCCATTCGCATTGCCGGCGATGAATTCAATGCCGACATTGAAGAATATATGCGGAAACAACACAATATCAACGTTGGGGAACGTACTTCTGAACGGATTAAAATTGAAGTAGGTGCGGCACTGGCCGACATTGACAATCCGCCACCTGATTATGCCGTTCATGGCCGCGATTTGCTCACTGGTATTCCCAAAGAGGTAATAGTTAACCATTCTGAGATTGCACACTGTCTCGACAAATCGGTGGCCAAAATCGAAGCGGCTGTTCTCAATGCATTGGAAATGACACCTCCGGAATTGGCTTCCGATATTTTCGAAACAGGTATTTATCTGACAGGAGGCGGCGCATTGCTCCGGGGCTTGGATAAGAGACTCCATCTGAAAACAAAATTAAAAGTTCATGTCGCCGAAGACCCATTGCGCGCTGTAGCCCGCGGAACAGGAATCGCATTGAAAAATTTTGATAAGTTTACCTTCCTCATCAAGTAAGAGGTACCATGCGGAATCTTTTTTTATTTCTGAGGGAGCATTATTTCTATTTCCTATTCCTGCTTCTTGAGACACTTTCACTGATTCTGTTTTTCAACTATAACGAATTTC
Organism: uncultured Bacteroidales bacterium; assembly: GCA_903885595.1. Taxonomy (GTDB): domain Bacteria; phylum Bacteroidota; class Bacteroidia; order Bacteroidales; family FEN-979; genus CAIVAT01. The sequence goes on along the minus strand of CAISJJ010000101.1, from coordinate 24,622 downwards.
AAAGCAGTTCCCTTTACTCGGTTTCCAATGCCGTTTCGGGTTCTGTGAATAACATGTTTAACGGTATATCAGAGTATTTTTCCCTTCGAAAAACAAACAGAGTTCTCATTGAAGAAATGGCCAAATTGCATTCCCGCATTCCTGAGGCCTTTTATACAACCGATCTCAATATTTTTTATAAGAAAGACTCCATAGTAAAACTTGAGTATAAGTATATCAGCGCTAAAGTGATAAGCAATTCTACCAACAAGCGGAATAACTTCCTCATGATCAATAAAGGATCGATGCATGGAATCGAAAACCATATGGGAGTCATTATTGGAAATAAGATTGTTGGTCAGGTAGTAAGTGTATCCCCGCATTTTAGTTGGGCAATGTCATTGCTGAACAAAGACAGCAGGGTTTCCGGGAAATTTAAGAAGAATAACCAGTTGGTAAACGTGGAGTGGAAAGGAGGCAGTTACAGGAAAGGCCAGGTAAAAGAAATACCGAAACATATTGTCATGGTCAAAGGAGATACAATCATTACCAGTGGCAACTCCGACATATTTCCTGAAGGATTACTCATTGGTACTATCAACCAGTTCAATAATCCACAGGATGAAAATTTTAACAATGCTGAACTTCTTTTTTCCACTGATTTTAACAGTTTGGGATATGTTGAAGTGGTAGTAGACATGATGCGTAAAGAAAAAGAAGAGCTGAAAGCATCTTTTAAATCCCAATAACTTATACAAGACGAAAAAAAAACGACTTTGACTTCAAGAACGGTTTTTTTCAATATTATACGTTTTTTCTTCCTGATCATTTTTCAGGTTCTGATTTTAAATCATATAAACCTGGGAGGTTATATAAATCCCTATTTTTACATCTATTTTATTCTTCTCCTGCCATTTTCCACACCCCGTTGGATGCTGTTGGTTCTTTCATTCATTTTAGGAATAGGCATTGATATTTTTACCAATACTATCGGGTTGAATGCGGCTGCTTGTGTTCTAATGGGATTTGCCCGTCCCTTTGTAATTTCCGCGATCTCTTCTGGTCCCGAGTCGCTCATCGGGGAAACTCCATCTCTCAGAAGCCAGGGTATGAAATGGTTTCTTTACTATGCGATAATTCTTGTCCTGGTGCATCATATTTCTCTGTTCTACCTGGAAATTTTCCGCTTAACCGAATTTTTCGCAACTTTTGTTCGAATTCTGTTAAGCAGTACTTTTACTTTAATGCTTGTCCTGATAAGTGAATATACCTTTGCAAGTTCAAAATAAAAAACCCGCTTCTTCGAGAAACGGGTTTAGGGAGGTTTCGAGCGGAGTCGAACCGCTGTACACGGTTTTGCAGACCGCTGCCTAGCCACTCGGCCACGAAACCATAGGTAATGGGAGTGCAAAATTATAAAAAATTTTTAAATAAGCACAAACTCATTTCTTCCACTTTGTTTTATAACTTACCTGGAGCATTTTTCCACCCATTGGCGGGTTAATCTTAGCAAGCTTGAGTTCAATGGATGAAATAGCTGGAAATTCGTTTTGTATAGCAACCATAATACGCCGGACAACATGTTCCAACAGATAGGATTTCTGCTCCATCTCCTTTTTCACACACCGGTAAAGACTGACGTAATCAACAGTATCCCTGAGATGGTCCGATGCTTCGGCTTTTTCAGTATCAGCATCAATACTAAGGTCAACAATAAATTTAGTTCCAATAATTTGTTCTTCTTTGAAACACCCGTGAAATGAAAAAAACTCCATTCCTTCTAATAAAATTTGGCCCATAGTGTATAGTTTTCAAACGGTGAAATTATCAAATTCAGATGAACTTGCTGTCCTGTTTTTAAATTGTAGTAATTTTGCAATTTAATCTACTGCTCTGTTAGAGGGTGACTAGCGATCAAATTTACGTTTTCCCGTATGACAAAGTGCAAAATAGATCTGATTTTATGGAAGAAATAAAAATAGCTGAAGACGAAAAAACAAACCGCGCTCTGAATTTTATCGAAGACATTATTGAAGAAGATATCAGGAATGGTGTTAATGAAGGACGTGTTCATACGCGGTTTCCACCCGAACCCAATGGTTATCTGCACATTGGACATGCCAAATCGATTTGCCTTAATTTTGGTTTGGGGAATAAGTATAATGGTAAAACAAACCTACGTTTCGATGATACCAATCCCGTTAAGGAGGATGTTGAATATGTAGAGTCGATTATGGAAGATGTTAAATGGCTGGGATTTGACTGGCAGGACCGCTTGTTTTATGCGTCGGACTATTTTGACCAGCTTTACGAATACGCCATAATCCTGATCAAAAAAGGGAAAGCTTATGTTTGTGACATGACGGCCGAAGAGATCAGCGAAACCCGCGGCACACCAACCCGGCCTGGTAAAGAAAGTCCATTCAGGATTCGTTCTGTCGAAGAAAATCTTGATTTGTTCTCACGAATGCGTGCTGGTGAGTTTCCCGATGGTACCAGGGTGCTTAGGGCAAATATCGATATGACCTCTCCGAACATGCACATGCGCGACCCTGTTCTTTACCGGATTCTGCATGCCTATCATCATCGCACGGAAAACAGATGGTGTATTTATCCTATGTACGATTTTGCCCATGGTCAATCCGACTCCATTGAGCATATTACTCATTCTATCTGCACCCTTGAATTTGAGGTTCACCGGCCACTTTATGATTGGTTTATCCGGGAAATCGGCATTTATGCTCCGAGACAAATTGAATTTGCACGGTTGAATGTGACCTATACGGTTATGAGCAAACGTAAATTACTGGAGCTTGTCCGTGAAGGAAATGTTAGCGGCTGGGATGATCCCCGCATGCCTACAATATGCGGATTGCGCCGGCGCGGATATACACCCGAATCTATTCGCAATTTTGCCGATATCATTGGCGTTGCGAAACGTGACAATATTATTGATGTGAGTCTCCTCGAATTCTGCATTCGGGAAGACCTGAATAATCGTGCAAACAGGCTGATGGCTGTGCTGGATCCTGTAAAGGTTATCCTCGATAATTATCCTGAGGACCTGGTAGAAGAGATGGAATCAGTAAACAATCCTGAAGATGAATCAAAGGGAAAAAGAAAAGTTCCGTTTTCAAAAACAGTCTTCATCGAACGAGACGATTTTATGGAAGATCCTCCCAATAAATTTTTCCGCCTTTCTCCTGGCCGTGAAGTCAGACTGAAGGCTGCCTATATCATTAAATGCGAAAGTGTCGCCAAGGACCCCAAAACAGGAAAAATTGAAGAAATTCATTGTACGTATGACCCTACGACGAAAAGTGGTATGCCTGAAAGCAACCGGAAGGTAAAAGGAACGTTACACTGGGTTAGCGCAAAGCATGCCGTTGCGGCCGAAGTAAGACTTTACGACAGGCTGTTCCTAAAGGAAAATCCGGATGAAAATGAATTGGGAGCTACCTACAAAGATTTCCTGAACCCAAATTCTCTGAACATTGTCTCAGCATTGATTGAACCGGCGGTAAAAGCCGCACAGATTCTCGAGAAATATCAATTTGAACGAACCGGTTATTTTTCTGTTGATAAGGATTCAACCACTAATATGCTGGTTTTCAACAGAGTTGTGCCTTTAAAAGATTCATGGTCCAAAGTGGAAAAAGTTAAATAAAATGTGACAATTTAGCGAAAAATGTATTAATTTTGCACCCAGATTGTCCGATGGTGTAACTGGCAACACAAATGATTCTGGATCATTAGAGTCTAGGTTCGACCCCTAGTCGGACAACAACGAACCCCTGTAAATCAATAGTTTACGGGGGTTTTTTACGTATAGGGGACGGTACGGAGGACGGTAAAAGTCTTTTTACCTTGTCCTGTTAATTATTTCGAGGCCAACGTTGATTCTTGAAACGAATTCATTTTTTCCTAAAACATCCGCAAGATCCATCATCCCTGGTCCCTGATTTGTGCCAACCATCAATAATCGCAAGGGACTCATCAGTTGTCCCATTTTAATGCCAGTAGTCGCAGTAAATTCCTGAACAAGCGTATGCAGGGTGTCTTTATTAAAATCTTCCAGCTTCTCTACTTCATGTAAAAAATCAGAAATATATCCGGAAGTTCCTGATTGCCAAATTTTTTTGTAGACCTCATCATCGTATTGCTGCGGACACATGAAAAAAAACCAGGATGCCTCCCATAAATCAGAACTAAGAACAACCCGATCTTTTACCAAATGGATAACTTTACCAATATAATCTTTTGTCGGAAAAACAAAGTGCGACTCCAGGTATGGCTTAAGCATCAATCCAAGTTCTTCGTCTGACTTTCTCTGCATATATTGGTGATTAAACCATTTTGCCTTCTCAGGATCGAATTTGGAGCCATGTTTTCCTACTCTTTCGATTGAAAATTCTTCAATTAGTTCTTCCAACGAAAATAGCTCTTTTTCTGTGCCTGGATTCCAACCGAGGTGAGCAAGAATATTGACAACAGCTTCTGGTAAATACCCTGTTTCACGATACCCGGAATAAGTTTCGCCGGTGTTGGGATCTTTCCATTCAATGGGAAACACTGGAAAGCCTAGCCGGTCGCCATCACGCTTGCTTAATTTACCATTTCCATCAGGTTTTAAAATAAGAGGCAGATGTGCAAATTGAGGCATAATGTCCTCCCATCCGAAAAAGCGGTAAAGCAAAACATGCAATGGCGCCGAAGGAAGCCACTCTTCACCACGGATTACATGGGTGATTTTCATGAGGTAATCATCTACGACATTTGCGAGATGGTATGTAGGTAAGCCATCAGATTTAAAAAGTACCTTATCATCGAGATTGGCTGTATTTACCACCACCTCTCCCCTGATCAGATCGTGTACAACAACTTGCTGGTTTTCCGGAATCTTTATCCGAACAACATATGATGCGCAGGATGTTAGCAACTCCTTTACTTCATGGCTGGGAAGCACGATCGAATTTTTTAGTAATTTTCGTGTTTGCTGGTCATATTGAAAAACCCGGTTTCCTTCTACTTTTGCCAACCTGCGCATTTCCTCCAATTCGGCCTCTGTATCGAATGCATAATAAGCATGGCCTGCTTCAATTAACCGGCCTATAAACTCCCTGTATATCGCCGAACGTTCTGATTGCCGGTAAGGCGCATATGGCCCTCCAAGTTCGGGACTTTCATCAAATTCGAGACCACACCAATCGAGAGATTCACAAATATATTGTTCTGCGCCGGGCACAAAACGGTTCTGATCCGTATCCTCAATCCTTAGAATCATGGTGCCTTCATGTTTTCGGGCAAACAGAAAATTATATAAAGCGGTTCGAACACCGCCAATGTGCAAAGGTCCGGTAGGACTTGGTGCAAATCGTACGCGGACATGGTCTGGTTTCATCTGAGTGTTTATTTGATTGACACAAAATTAAGCTATTCTAGCCATTCTGATTCAATCGCCATTTTTAATATTCGTATTTTTGCATTGTTAGAGTAAATTCTGTGCAACCAGTTAGTTATTAATAAAAGAGGATGGCTGAAGAAAACATACTGATAAACAAACTGGATGAGTTCATCCGTAAATATTATAAGAACAAATTAATGAGGGGTCTCTTGTGGACATTCTCAATTCTAGCTGTATATTATCTCATTATTATTACCAGTGAATATGTATTACAATTCAATCAGACAGGAAGGACAGTTCTGTTTTTTACTTTTCTGACCATAACTGTGTTTCTTTTTTCTCGACTGATTTTTATTCCAATCCTTCAGTTAATTAAGATTGGGAAGGTTATCTCTTATGTTCAGGCTGCTGTGATAATAGGAAACCATTTTCCCGAAATTCAGGATAAATTGTTGAATGCATTGCAATTGATAAAAAAGAATGAATCAGGGAATGATCATTCCGAATTACTCACTGCCAGTATTGAACAAAAAACAGCAGTTCTTAAAGTGTTCCGGTTTACCAAAGTTATCGATCTCCGTAAAAATTTTCGTTATATCCGTTTTGCATTAGTTCCTGTTTTCGTTTTTGTAATAATGGCCTTATTTGAACCTAAAATAATTTCAGATCCAACCTCCCGCATCCTTCAATTTAATAAAGCGTTTACCCGGCAGCGACCTTTTAAAATTGAAGTTCTGAATCAAGATTTAAGTGCAATACAACAAGAGGATTTGGACCTGCAAATCGAAGTTACCGGTAATGAGATTCCAATTGAATTTTTTATTAAAACAAAGGACGTAACCTACAAAATGATAAAAAAGAAGGGATTTGTATTCACCCATCTTTTCAAATCACTGCAGGAAAACATCATTTTCTGGATTACTGCAGGAGATTTCGATTCGGAAAAATTTGAAATCAAAGTATTTCCAAAACCAATTCTGCTGAGTTTTAATATTGAAACAATATTTCCATCTTATCTTAACAAACAATCGGAAACAATTGAAAATATTGGAGATTTTATTATTCCTGAAGGGTCGGTTGTCAAATGGAACTTTTTTACTAAAGATGTAAATATCATTAAATTTCGTTTAGGCGATAAAGAAATCAACCTTAGCGATAAACAAAATACCACCTTTTCCTATACTGCAGGTAATCTTCAAACTTCTACTTATTGTCTTTTACCCTTGAATGATAATGTTTTAAAGCCTGACTCTTTGGTGTATCGAATTACCGTGATCAGTGACGTATATCCTTCAATTATTGTTTCCGAAACTGGTGATTCGGCTCTTAACAGTGCCGTCTTTTTTAATGGTATTCTGAAAGATGATTATGGATTTACAAAATTGACATTCAACTATAGTATCTTTCTTGATAATGACACATCTAAGGCGAAAATATTTACTGAGAGCATTCCAATTGAAAACAATGTTAATAACCAGGTTTTTTATTATGAAGCTGACCTGGTTAAACTTATGCCTAAAGCTGGAATGAATATCAAATACTTTTTTGAAATATGGGATAATGATGGAATACATGGACCAAAAATGACCAAATCTGAGGAAAAAACAATAACTACCCCATCAATTGATGATCTGATAAACCTTACGAATAAGAACGAAAAAATGATGAATGACGAAATGGAGAATGGATTAAATGAATCTGAGTTTATCCGGAAGACCATGGATGAGCTTAATAAAAAGATGGTTGATCAAAGCTCCATTTCGTGGCAGGAAAAACAAAAAATTGAAGATTTGATTAAGGCTAATCAGTCGATTGAAGAAAAAGTAAAAGAGGCAATCAAAAGAAATGAAGAAAACATAGCAAATGAAGAAAAGTACCTGGAAACCAGCGAACGAATTACCGAGAAGCAAAAACAGCTGAACAAGTTGATGGAAGAGTTGCTATCGGATGATTTAAAAAAAATTATAGAAGAGTTGCGGGATCTGCTTAAAAAGGTTGATAAAGAAAAACTGGGAGAACTCATGGAGAAAATGAAAGTAACCAATGAGGAACTTGAAACCCAGTTAGACCGAAATCTTGCTCTGATGAAACAGGTTGAATTCGAACGAAAATTGGAAGCATTAAGCAATGAATTGAGAAAGACTGCTGAAAAGCAAGAAAACCTGGCTAATGAAACAGGTATGAAATTATCTCCAGTTGAAAAACTACTCGATCAACAAAAGAAAATTAATGAGAAAACAGATTCAATTTCTCAACAAATAAACAACTTGAAAACGGAAGGGCAGAAACTGGAAACGCCTGCCGATTTGGGAAATACGGAAGCCAAACAAGATAGTATAAGGAAAAACCAGAAAAAAAGCAAAATTAGCCTTGAAGAAAAAAATACTAAGGATGCAGAGAAATCACAAAAAGAAGCTGCTAAGCAAATGAGTGAACTCGCTGACCAGATGGAGCTGTCGCAGCAGGAAAACGAAGATGAACAGCTGGGAGAGGACGCAGAAAATTTGAGGATGATTCTTGAAAATTTAATAAGGCTTTCTTTTGAACAGGAGAACCTGATTGGTCTTACAAGGGTAATTTCAAGAAGCGATCCGCGATTCCCGGAAATTGTTGTTAAACAACGTGAGTATGGTGTGAAATTGACAGTGGTCGAAGATTCATTAATTTCTATTGCAAGGCGCCAACTTACAATGAAACCCTTTGTCTCGAAGGAAATCGGATCAATCAGACAAAATATTGAATTGACACTGTTGGCTATGGATAATCGTAATATTAATGATGCTGTAGCAAAACAGCAGTACACTATGACCTCGATCAATAACCTTGCAGTGTTGCTAAATGAATCTTTGGAAAGAATGAAGGAACAAATGTCGTCAAGCATGCAATCAAAAGGGGGTAAAAAATCTTGTAAAAATTCTTCGGGTAAAGAAGGAAAAGCGTCAGTAAAGGGAATGAAAGGACTACAGAATCAAATAGGTCAGCAATTACAAAAACTTAAAGAGGGAATGGATGCAAAGAGTGGTAAATCGGGAGGAAATAAAGCAGCGAATGGCGGTTTAAATAAAGAAATTGCGAGACTCGCTGCCCAGCAGGAAGCTTTAAGAAATGAAATGCAACGGTATCGGGATGAAATGGGTTCAAGAGGTTTAAAAGAGCAAGGATCGTTAAATGAGGCAGTTAGAGAAATGGAAAAGATTGAAAAAGATTTGATCAATAAGAATGTAACCCAGGAAACAATGCGTAGACAACAGGAAATTATGACAAGGTTACTAGAATCAGAAAAGGCAGAGCAAATTAGGGACCAAGAAGAAAAAAGAGAGTCGACGGAATCAAAAAACAATAAAATAAGTAACCCTGTGCAAAATTTTAAGTATAACATGAAACGTAAAGCGAGTTTTGACAATATTCAATTATTTTTACCGGTACTGAGTTCGTTTTACAAAAGCAAAGTAAATAGTTATATCGTGAAAATAGGATACTGATATGAAACAGGATTACAGGGAGCTGGTCATCACTGGCAAAAAGGAAATTTCAAAATTAGAGCGGTTCGTTGAAGAAATATGCGACTATTATAACATAAACAACGAATACTTTGGTAATATTCTTTTGGCGTCAACCGAGGCAGCACAAATTTTATTTGCTTTGAACGAAGAACTGGAAGGCGGAAAAATTTCTATTTCTTTTGACAGGAATCCGAAAGGTCTGGTTTTTAAAATCAGGCTCGACAGTGCCGGTGACAGAGTTGATAATACGGAAGACATTCTCGATCTTGAGATAAGAAAGCACAAACTGTCAAGGGATATTTTTATTATTAAAGCTTTGACAGATGAGATTACCATTTCTGTGAATGCAAAAAGTATCATACTGGTTTTTTATGTTTCGAGTATGAATTATGAGAAATCACTTCAAAGAATAAATCAGCTGAAAGAGTATTGGACAAGAAAGGATGAGGTAAAACAAAAGAAATGACTAATACAATTCATTTCTTTACCGAAGGAATTACCTATCGACTTCAAGGTAAAAGGAAATTACGTCGATGGATTACCAATACAGCCGCTGAAGAAAATAAAATCACCGGAGAAATTTGTATAATTTTCTGTGATGATAGTTATTTACGTAGGATTAATCGGAAATATTTAAAACGGAATACGTTTACTGATATTATTACATTCCCGATGATTGATCAAGAAAGTATTATCGGCGGAGATATCTATATCAGTCTTCCCCGGATCATTGATAATGCTAAAAGATTTAATCAAAAAAGGATCGATGAATTACACAGGGTCGTTATTCATGGTGTATTGCATTTAATTGGTTATAATGATTCTTCAGAGGAACAAAAAGGGGAAATGCGAGCAAAGGAAAACTACTATTTAGAACAGTTATTGTTATTTTGAAATATTTCAGGAGTTAGTATTTGCCTGAAATCTTTGCTTGTTTCACGTGAAACATTTGATGTGAAGTATCCTGGGATAGTATGTTCATGCAAACTGTAAGTGCTGATGTATGGATGTACTCTCTGAGCGATAAAATATTAGTTAATATCGTAGGAGATAACCATACTACCGTCGATAATGAAAACTGAGATTTTAATTATCGGTTTATCGGTGTTAACTGTGACCGCATGTAAAAATAAATATTTGCACATGAAATGTTCGTGCTGGCTTCGTTAATACAAACAGTATATGATAATTAAAATAGACCAATTCGGCAAGAATATACAAGGATTAGAATATGAATAAGTATGACATCATTGTTGTTGGGGCCGGTCATGCAGGTTGTGAAGCTGCTGCCGCAGCCGCGAACCTGGGATCAAAAGTGCTTCTGATTACCATGAACATGATGAATATGGCTCAGATGTCATGCAATCCTTCTATGGGAGGTATAGCAAAGGGACAGATTGTCAGAGAAATTGATGCTTTAGGGGGATATTCGGGAATTGTAACTGATCGTACCATGATTCAGTTCAGAATGCTGAACCGTTCTAAAGGACCTGCGATGTGGAGTCCAAGGGCTCAAAATGACAGGTTTCTCTTTTCTGTGGAATGGAGACGGCTACTTGAAAATATTAAGAACATTGATTTCTGGCAGGATTCTGTTGTTGATATTGTTGTTAAAAACGGAAAAATCACCGGAATTAAAACAGGGCTAGGCGTTACATTTACTTGTAAGGCGGTAATTTTAGCTAACGGTACTTTTTTAAATGGTATCATTCATATTGGTGAAAAGCAGTTTTCTGGTGGAAGGATTGGTGAAGGGGCAGAAATTAATCTAACTGAGCGATTACTTGGATATGGGTTTGTTTCAAACAGAATGAAAACAGGAACGCCTGTACGAGTCGACGGACGTTCACTGAATTTTGCAATAATGGAAGAACAGCCGGGAGATTCAATTCCAGGGAAATTCTCTTTTACTAACACACCAGTACAAAAAAAGCAACGAAGTTGCTACTTAACCTATACAAGTGTTGAAGTTCACGACATCCTGAGGACAGGCTTCGACAAATCTCCAATGTATACCGGAAGAATTCAGGGTCGGGGACCGCGTTATTGCCCATCTATAGAAGATAAAATTGATAGGTTTTCTTCCAAGGAACGTCACCAACTTTTTATTGAGCCCGAAGGCTGGAATACTGAGGAATATTATGTAAATGGATTTTCTTCCTCACTGCCAGAGGATGTTCAATTTAAGGCGTTAAGAAAAGTAAAGGGTTTTGAAAAAGCAAAGTTTTTCAGACCAGGATATGCGATCGAATATGATTATTTTCCACCAATGCAATTGAATTTTACGCTGGAAACCAGGATTATAGAAAATCTTTATTTTGCCGGACAGATTAATGGAACTACAGGATATGAAGAGGCGGCTGCGCAAGGTTTGATGGCTGGGATTAATGCCCATTTGAAATTGAAAAAAGAGAAAGAATTTGTATTGAAACGATCGGATGCGTATATAGGTGTTTTAATTGACGACCTGATAACAAAAGGCACAGAAGAACCCTACCGCATGTTCACTTCAAGGGCCGAATACCGGTTATTACTTCGGCAAGACAATGCCGACAGAAGGTTAACCCCTTTGTCAAAGGGGATTGGCCTGGCTTCTGCCGAACGATTCAACAATGTAGTAATCAAATATGGGAAGGTTGATGCCTTGATATCATTTCTCAAAACTGAAAGCGTCAGGCCATCTCAGGTAAACAGTTATCTAACTGAATTAGGAGAAAAAGGAATAACACAGAAACAAAAAGCTGCAACACTTTTATTACGGCCTCTGGTTTCGTTGAAGGAATTGAGTTCCCGGATTCCTGAAATAAATAGTGTCGTTATTGATGGAGAATTTCAATCAAATGACATTCTGGAGGAGGCCGAATTGCTGGTCAAGTATGAAAGCTATCTGGAAAAGGAACAAGAGATTGCCGATAAAATATCAAATCTCGAAAATCTCTCCCTCTCTCCCGGTATAAATTATTCTGAATTGACCTCCTTATCACATGAAGCCCGGGAAAAACTGAGCCGGATTAAACCTAGAACAATAGGTCAGGCATCGAGGATTAGTGGTGTTTCTCCAGCTGACATTTCGGTTCTGATTGTTTATCTCGGACGATGATGTTCCACGTGAAATAAAAAATATAAAATGGATGAACTAATTTCAAACTGTCCTGTTTGTGGAAACACCTCTTTTTTACCATTCCTCGAGGTCGAAGATTATTTTTTATCACATGAAATTTTTTCGATCCAGGAATGCAATTCCTGCAGATTTAAATTTGTAAGTCCCAGGCCAGATACGGCCGTTATTGGAAAATACTATCAATCTGATGAATATATTTCGCATGACGCCGGACATACTGATTTGCTGAGCAGTGTTTATAAGTTGGCCCGAGTTATCTCGATTAGCAATAAATACAAGATTGTCCGGAAATTTGCCTCTGGTGGAAAACTTTTAGATATAGGTTGCGGCACCGGCGAGTTTCTTAAGTATTGTCAGGCCAAAGGTTTTGAAGTATTGGGTGTTGAGCCAAGTGATAAAGCCCGGTCATTTGCCCAGTCAAAAAACATGGTCCATGTGTTTGATCAGCTGGAGTCATTATCAGAGAGTGATGGCACGTTCAATTGTATAACCATGTGGCATGTCCTTGAACATATACACAACCTGAATGATTTAATTCTAAATGTCAGTAAGCGATTGAGGCCTGATGGGGTATTTGTTGTCGCAGTTCCTAATTCCAATTCCTGGGATGCCCGATATTATAAAAAATATTGGGCAGCATATGATGTTCCCAGGCATCTTTATCATTTTACCAAAGAGACGCTGCAGCAACTCGCATCAAAACATGGTTTTGAAATCCTGAAAATTTATCCCCAGAATCTTGATGCATATTATGTTTCGATGCTGAGTGAAAAATACAAATCTGGTCAGACCAACTATGTTAGATCCTTATTGCATGGTTTTTGGTCAAATTGGTACGCCAAAAAGCCGGGAATTGGTCATTCAAGTCAGGTTTTCTTATTATCATTCAAAAAAGGTTAATTTTAAGCCCTGAATTGAACGCAAGGTCCATTTTGAAGGGGATACATCAACCTGCATGAGAAACGCCTTTATGCGCCACAGGAATGCCCCATAATATTTCTCTATTAATCAAATACTTAGTGAAATTATATTCAATGCACGACAGAAGACCGGGGATTCCCTACTTTTTCATGGCTTTATTTTTTTTTCTATCAATCTATGGGATCCAGTTTTATTATAAAGATCGAAATAACCCAAAACATATTTCAAACCGTTTTCAAAAAAAAATTCTTCAGTCTGAAAAACAAACAAAGCAAGCAGTAAACTCTTTCATCAAAGTTACAGACTCAGGTATGAGTCTCTTTTCATTCAAAAATAGCACACAGGTTCTAAGGTCCGATGCAGGACAAATTTCCATGTTTGTATTTGATAGGGATTCGCTTATATTCTGGAGCAGCAATAAAATTATTTTACCGGAAAAGTTCAATAACCGGGGGCGGGAAAAGCAGGGTGTTATCAGGTTGAAAAATGGTTGGTATGGTTTTTACACTCAAAGAGTGGGTCGTTTTCTTTTTTTAGGAAGTTATCTCATAAAAAATGAATTTCCTATTCAGAATAACTTTATAAGAAGTAACTTTTCTTCACAGTTTAATTGTCCCGGAGCAGTTTTGATTGAGAGTAGAAAAGGTTTATTCCCGATTTTCTCCTCTGACGGAAGCTATTTATTCAGCCTGAATTTTTCATCTTATAACATTTATTCAGATGTGTCAACCTTTCTGATCTTTCTGCTTTTCATAGCAGGATCATTGTGTTTGTTTTATTTTGTGTTCCGGATATATTTTTCTTTCGCCTGGTTTGATACACGGAAAAACCTGATGGTCCTTTTCTTTTCGTTTGACATTCTTTTACTGAGGGTTCTTCAATACTGGTCAGGGTTTCCCGGAGAATTGACCCAATCCGAGATATTCAGTCCTGCTTTATATTCATCGTCGGCAATATTACCGTCACTGGGGGATTTCACGCTCAATATAATCGTGGTTTTTATAATATGCCTGACTCTTTATAAGCACACTTCTATCCTACCCACATGGTACAGCGAATCCCCTCGAAGGAAAATCATAGCAAACTCGATAGTATTATTCTTTGTTCTTTGTTGTTTGCACCTCGTTGGATATCTGACTACCAACCTGGTTCTAAATTCATCTTTACCGTTGAATCTTCAGAATATCGCTGGATTGGTTTATGAAAGCGCGTTTGGTTTTTTCATTATAACTATCTTATTGGGTTCCTATTGGTTGATTTCAACAAAGTTGTTTGATGGTATCTATGCTGTTTCGGGCAGAGAAAAAAGTATTGTTCTCTCCGCAGCAATCTCCGTATTTCTTTATTGTATGATTTCATGGATAACAATTGGTAATGTTGATTATCTGATCCTCCTTTTCTTCGCTGGTTATCTTGGTTCATATTGGTATATTAAATCTAAAAACCGCGAGCTATTTTCTGTTCAAAATCTGTTGTTCATTCTGTTTTTTTATGCAATTTTCTCAACTTTTATTCTCAACAGATCTAACAATCAAAGGGAATATGAAAAAAGGAACCTCCTGGCAATAAAACTTGCGACACGAAGAAATCCGGTCACGGAGGTACTCTATGAACAACTGGAACGAAAACTTAGGGGAGATGCATGGATGAAAGTGGTGTTAAAAACACCCAATGCCGGGAGTTTTATCAATCAGGATAGCCTGATTAATTATCTGAAAACCCAATATTTTAAGGATTACTGGCAAAAATATGATATACAGGTTACGATATGTGATTCAATGAAGGAGTTACAGATCCAGCCGCAAGGTTATCTGATAAACTGTAATTCATATTTTCAAGGGATCATTAAAAATTATGGTGAAGCAACACTCCTCCCAAATCTTTTTTTCCTGGATTTTGGGTTTGGAAAAGAGTATTATCTGGCGATCCTATCTGAAAACCATTTCAGTTCCAATCGCAGAAACCTGCCGACAATTGTAATGGAGTTTAATTTGCTCAATGCTTATCCCGATCCGGGATATCCTGGTTTATTGATGGACAATACAAGAATCGACCTTCCGAATTTATCAGATTACTCATACGGATTATTTCAAAATGGCCGGCTTGTTCACAGTGTGGGAACTTACAACTACAGAATGGAATTAAGCCAATATAAAAACTATGCTTCTCCGGCATTATACTTTCCGGATGATGGAATGATCCACTATCACTATGCTGTCAATAATACCAATTCATTGCTGATAAGTAAAAAGGATGAGACTTTTCTGACGATGATCACTCCTTTTTCATATCTATTTATTCTTTTTGCCATCATTGTTTTACTGGTCTACGGTCTGAGCAATTATAAGGGAATCTTACATCTCATACCATCAAGTCTTCGTAACAGGCTGCACCTTTCTTTACTTGGTGTTTTGGTTTTAACTTTGCTTGTAATTGGGATTGTTCAGATACTTAATATCATCAATATCAATTCCAAAAAAAACATAGCTAATTTAAGAGAAAAGGCATATTCTATACAGGTTGAAGTACAACACCGGTATGGAAATAGAAATACGATAACGGAAGTTGCAAAAAATGAACTGGAAGACTTTCTTGTAAAACTATCTAATGTTTTTTTTTACTGACATAAATTTCTATCAAGGATCAGGGGTCCTGTTAGCCTCAAGCCGTCAGCAAATATTCGAAGAGGGACTGGTTTCTGATAGGATGAATCCGGAGGCATTTTGGAAAATGAACATTGAAAAAGGCTCGGCTTTTATTCATAGTGAATCGATAGGCAGCATGCAGTTCAGTTCAGCGTATTTGCCCTTATACAATGAACAAAATACTTTGCTCGGATACATTAACCTTCCTTATTTTGCACGTCAGGATGAGATAAAGAAAGAGATTTCCTCCTTCCTGGTTACCTTTTTAAATATCTATATCTTGCTGATTATTTTTGGAATATTTATTACAATATTGGTTTCCAATTATATAACGGCACCCTTATCGATGCTTGCTGAAAAAATGTCAAGAATAAAGTTGGGTGTTGACAACGATAAGATTGCCTGGTATCACGGTGACGAAATAGGACAATTAGTTTCGGAATATAACCGGATGATCGATGAATTGGGAAAGAGTGCTGCCTTGCTGGCACAATCGGAACGTGAAAGTGCATGGCGTGAAATGGCCCGGCAGGTAGCGCATGAGATAAAAAACCCCCTTACTCCCATGAAATTAAGCGCCCAGCATTTGCAAAAAGCCTGGCTTGATCAAGCGCCTGATATGGGTGAGCGGCTGTCGAGATTCACAAAAATTTTAATTGAACAGATCGATACATTGTCAGCCATCGCCTCAGATTTTTCCAATTTTGCAAAAATGCCGGAGGCGGTTAATGAACAGGTTAATCTGGAAGATCTGATTCTTTTTGTTTTATCGATGTACAGGGACACCTCAGACATTCAATATGATTTTCAGGCAACATCACCAAATCCGGTTATATGGGCTGACAGAACATTGTTAATCCGTATATTTACCAACATACTGAATAATGCCGTTCAAGCCATAGGTGAAAGACCGGATGGAAATATTTCAATCAGGTTATCTTCGGGTTATCAACAATTTGTCGTTGTGGTCTCTGATAATGGTTCCGGGATTTCAGCAGAACAGGCCGGGAAAATATTCCAGCCTGATTTTACTACAAAAACAAGTGGAATGGGCCTGGGGCTGGCGATCGTTAAAGGAATTGTGTCAGGCATGCACGGTGAAATATCATTTATCCCGAATATCCCTGAGGGCGCAACTTTTATAATAAAAATTCCAGCTGATGATCCAGATGTATAAAAATAAATCATTTAAAAAGTCTCTTTTCTTCTGCTCTATTGCATTTTTACTTCTTTATTGCATAAGCAGTTGTAATAAGCCCAACACAAAGGAATTATACCATAAATTTACTGGTAATACCTGGGCCCGGTTTAACCTTCTTAGTTTTGAAATCCCGGTTGAAGAAGCGGATAAATCATTTGATGTTTATTTATTTGGACGATTTACGCCTGATTATCAATATAATGCGCTTATTTTTAATATGATTATGAATACTCCAGCCGGAGAAGAGCGAATACATGAATACAAAATGGAGGTTAAATCCAAAGCAGGTAGTTTTGTCATTGAATGTAAGAATGATTCCTGTGAAGGGCGTATATTATTAAAAAAGCAACTTTATTTAGCCAAACCAGGCATTTTGAAAATTGAAATTGAGAATCTCACCCCCCGCCTGGTAACTGAAGGTATTATCGGAGTTGGTATCAGGATGGTTGAATCACAAAAGTAAATTTAAGGCCTGTTGTTTGTCCAGGTGAAGTTGATCAACCAATGCATCAAGATTATTGAATTTTTTCTCATTCCGGATTCGGCCAATAAAATGGACCATAAGTTTTTTTCCATATAGATCTCCTGAAAAATCGAACAAGTTAATCTCAATGGTCAGATTTTTTCCGTCGACAGTAGGACGAATTCCAACATTGGCCATTCCTTTGTACCATGCCTGGTCAAATTCGATCTTTACGGCATATACACCATGAGCCAACAATAAAGGTTTTTTTTCCGGTAATTCAAGATTAGCAGTTGGAAATCCAAGCTGCCGGCCAAGGTGATTTCCGTGTATAACAGAAGCACTGATCGAATAGGGACCTCCCATCAATTCATTGGCTTCAAGGATCATTCCCCTGGATAAAGCTTCAAGTACCTGAGGTGAATTAAACGGGAGGCTCATGGGAGAGCAAAGCTACCGATTAATCGAATTTAAATTATAAAATGGGCTTATCTTTTTTGCTCAGACGTTTGATCATGACGAGTTCATACACGGCATACACATAATGGGCCCACACACCGGCCAACATAACCAGCAGGGTGATAATCATCCACAGTGGGGCGATCGGCGTCCATAATTCACGGGAGGGCACCTCCGCCTTATAATATTGCTTGGGAACTCCCCAGTTGATCGTATTCCGGCCCTCTATAAAACCAAATTGATCATGTTCTTCGATTTTAGCAATCACGACAAGGTTTCCAAGGGTATCTCCCACTATTTCCTTTGGAAATTCCAGGGTTCCGGTTCCATCTTCTTCCAGGGAAATTTCTCCGATTTTCAATAAACTAAATAGCCGTGGGACATAAATGTGCACGGTTTCCTTGGCGATTGGAATCTCTTCCCCTTTCTCGTTTTTCTGGATTGCCGTCACTTTCATGATCCTCATTGAGTCCTCAATATTGAAGGAAAGCTTTATTTTAGCAGGTTTAGCAATAAATGAGGCCTCGGCTTCAGGATATTTGTCAGTACCGGTAAACTTTGCCAGGTAAGATACCAGCCCATCCTTATCAGAGGGTAATCCTGCAGCAGGAACTTTGAAAACAGCATTACCCTCCTGGTCGGTTTTTGCTTTACCTAACTGGTTAATGGTTGTTCCATTGGATGCTGTTAACTCAACCGGGGCATTTTCCAGTCCGAGGGTGAAATCACCCTTTCTGATACTCAGGGTTGCAGTCAATATTATAGAATCGGTAGTGCAGAGGTAGTTGAGCGCCATACGTGATTCAACGGGTATGTTTGTGGAATCTGTTTGTTCCCCGGCCCGTGTGAATGTTGGCCTAAAAAAGATGGAAACAATGATTAATGATACTGCAAAAACTCTTTTCATAAGGACAAATTGAGTGATTCCGGTGAATAATTAAACAATGGCTTCTTCATTATGTTCTTCTCCATGTAAGCCCGAAACCGGGACGATGGTAATGAACTTGGATGCCAAGGTGAACAGCAGTGCGAAAACTGCAACCCCTGCGGCTGTGAGGCTCCATTCAACCCAGGTCGCTGTGTAGTTCAGCCATTCGGGTCGTGAATCCTGGATAGGCAAATAAGGAGATTCAAGTGTTGGTACAACAATGATATACCGGTTGAGCCAAAGCGCGATGATAACGACAATAGCAGTAATCGTGATATTGGTTATTGTTCTGAACTTGGCAATTCCAACAACGATAAGAGGCAGGAGCACGCCAATATAGTTTGAAATAATAAAGGGCCAGTAAAACTCCTTGAAAAGCAACTGGATCAGCATTTCATCATTTTTTTCGGAACCATACCACTTGGTGAGGTAATCACTGAAGGTAAAGTAGCCGAAAAAAGCTGCCAGAACAAGCATGATAACCCCAACTGCCACAAAGTGTTTTTTGGTTATATATTCTTCGAGATGGTATATCCTTCTGAAAATCCACATACATAATATCAACACGGCACTTCCGGAATACACGGCTGCAATAACGAAGTAGGGACCAAAAATGGTACTGTGCCAGCCGGGTTGCAGGGTAACGCTGAAAATCCAGGCCAAAACAGAATACACGATGATTGCAATGGCAATGACCATGGCGGCCATGATGTCCGAGGCCCTGTTCAGGCGCTGCTTTTGTTCAGGAGTACCGGTATAACCGAGAGCGAGTAACTTGTAGAGTTTCTTTCTCCAGTTTGGCAGCTGAAGTAGTTCATAATCCCTGAGTTTGGCCAGGTCGCGTAAAACGGAGAGATAAAGGAAGATAAAGCACCCGAAAATATCGGTTGAGATGGCGATTACGTCCCAGGTGATGGGCGACTGGATTCTTCCGAAAATGACGAGATAATGGAGTTTATCGAGCCGGCCGATGCAGAGCAGGATAAAACATGGTCCGATAAGCAGCGCGATTATGGTGATGAATTCGGCCATGCGGATGATCGGTTTTCGCCATGCTGTTTTAAAAAGATGCAGGGTTCCCGAAATGAGCGCCCCGGCATAGCTGATCCCCATAAAAAAGATAAAATTGACGATATAAACGCCCCAAACCACATTGTCACGCATGCCTGTAACTTCGTGACCATAAAACACCTGTGAAAAAAAGGCATAAATTCCCAAACCGATTACGGCTAGCAAGAAAACAATCCACAGATATCCCTGTATAGATGTCCGCTCGAGTTGCGGAGCAAATTCTCTCAATGGGTCTTTTCGAAGTAGTTCCATGGTTACGGTTTATTTTTTTTACTGTATGGTGTATCCTTATAACGATCAATAATTTCCTGGTCCATATCGGCAAAACCCCGTTCAACTTCAAACTGACGCTCAACAGGAGGCAGATAATAAACGCATGGGCGGGTACCAAGTGTTTCAAGATACCGGTATCCGGCGCGGTCGCTGATCAGCTTGCTGAACTGGAAGGTTTCGGTTCCATTCGTAACCGTGTCTTCATCCACATCGCCAAAATAGATCACTCCCATCGGGCAGGCTGAGGCGCAATAGGGAATTTTACCAACCCGGATAAGGTCGGGGCAAAAATCACATTTAGAAACGGTCCCTTCCTTGCCGGGGCTGCTTGCCTCAGGGGAATAGGGCTCTTTATCTTCATCGAATTCAGGATAATGCTTCCAGGCAAAAACACGGGTTGAATAGGGGCAACCGGTCATGCAAAATTTGCAGCCAATGCAGCGTTCGTTATCGATCAGTACAATGCCGTCGGTGCGTTTATAAGTGGCTCCCACCGGGCAAACACTCACGCAGAGTGGGTTATCGCAATGAAAGCATGGTTTTGGAAACCAGTAAGGAGAGGTTTTCTCAGAGTCCTGTAAAAGATATACCTTTAAAAACTCCTGGCTTTTTGGAAGGTGATGACCTTTCTGGCATGCTTCCACGCATTTCCTTGCATTTTTACATTTGCCAAGGTCAATTACCATCACAAATTTGCGGCCCGGAATGCCTTTGTGGGACTCTTCGGTTGAAACACGGGGCAGCTTGAGTAAGCCCCTGTCGACCTCCATGATTTCGCCATCGGTTGTAAGAACTTTTACCTTTTCTCCGGTTTCTGTGGCCGTTGCGTCAACAAATGCTGCAATCAGACCACCACCAGCGGCAACACCAGCTCCTGCAATCAGTCCTTTTTTCAGGAATTGCCGGCGTGAGTTTTTCGGATCTTTATTTAATTCTTCTTCCACGTTCATTAATATTTAGTGAGATTCATGATAACCATTGATCATGCTTTTAAAATTGCTTGTCGGATTTTTTCCAATCGTACAAAAGTAAATATGAACACACATAATTATACTGATTCCAAAACCTGCTGTGATGTGAAGCAGGTCGGTTAAATCAAGTCCGCTGATTCCTAAAACGCTGTAAAGTGTCATTTCCGGATAAAGAAGACCCCAGCCCGAAACAATGACAAACGGAACGAATCCATACATTAATACAACATAGGTAACCTGTTGGAGTGGGTTAAATTTGTTATCCTCATCAACGGGGAATGGTGCAGTTTCCTTCCTGAAAATCCCTATCGTGTAATAAAGAAACTGTTTTTTCAGACGCAGAAAAAACCCTTTTACTGATATGACATAATGTAAGCCATTGGGTGTAAAAAGATTGCCAAGAAAAAAGAATCCATAGCTGATCGTCAGAATAATTCCTGCTAAATTATGAACTGTTACCGCGGCATTGAATTTAACTACTGTTGAGGGATTGGAAAACTGGATGCTTAAACCGGTGATTATTAAAATAAGGCAGAGCAGGGCATTTGTCATGTGCCAGATCCTGACCCAGACAGGATACAAATAGAGTTTTTCAGCTTGATGGTTCATACGTTCGATTTATTTTTTAATGCGAAGAACCGCATGTATAATTATGACCAGGATTGTTAATCCAAAAATGGCGAGACTTATGATATTCAATGTATTGCTTTTATCGGGGCCGATGGAGGTAGATTCTCCCGTAAGCAAACCTACAATAATCCCCTCTTTCTGAATCTTTTCACTCACCTGGTACTTATACAGGGAAGCATAGAGAATGGAATTTTGTGAATGGCAAGACTCACATTTCCTGACTGCCTGTTTTTTTGATACCACATGATGGGCAACAACAAGGGTGTCTTCATTTTTTGCATGGCATTCGATGCAGCGCACATTGGTAAAATGTGATGCCTGGTTGGGCAACCACTCATGTTTTTTGAGGATATTAGGTTTGACTTTATCGGTAAGCAATTGATAGTTTTTAAAATCCCCGTGACAATTCAGGCAGATCATGTTATCATAGGTAATCGTTTCTTTCAGGTTTTCATTTGAGCGGGCATTTATTTTATAGGTATGAGCATCATGACACATCCAGCAGGTAAAATCTTCATTATGCTTTTCGGAATGCACACTGGCTAGAAAAGCAGTATCAATTTTTTCAAACTCGAATTTGGCATATTTTTCATCTCCGCCATGGCAATCAATGCAAGTTGCAATTGCCTCCATGCGAAGGTTTCCGGCATGGGGGAAAGATTCATAATCTTCTGAATGGCAATCTGTGCATTTAAATTCGCGGTGGTTTGAAACATAGAAAACATCACGGTCCATTACCAGCTCTGAGAACATACGCTTTGTGACTGTTTTTTGTGATTCCGGATTTTCATATGTATATTTTGACTGGCCGTGGCATTTGAAACATTTTTCATTTTCAGCGGCATTTTTGAACTTCGTATGATC
The DNA here is from genome assembly GCA_903885595.1 of uncultured Bacteroidales bacterium. Lineage (GTDB taxonomy): Bacteria > Bacteroidota > Bacteroidia > Bacteroidales > FEN-979 > CAIVAT01. Next base: position 2,189 of record CAISJJ010000101.1, on the reverse strand, counting down.
AACCCGGGAGGTTGTTTCCTGTTCGGTTTGAATTTTAATATTTACCGGGGAAGAGGTATCGGATGTTTTAATCATGGTGAAGGCGAGGAGGCACAACAACATCAACAAAAGTACGATCCAGGCGGGCCGGATATTTGCTTTATAAATCATGGTAATAATTGTAGGTAATTTATCGGGTTGGGAAAGAAAAACAAATGGGTGTTAACGGAGAAAACCCGTCGACACCCATTCCGTGAATCTTGAATGAAACATCATGCATTTACTTTTTCATTGTGCGCATGAATGCAACCAATGCCCAGCGATCGTTTGCATCGGGAATTTTCTTTTCGTATGCAGGCATTTCGTCACGGCCCTTGTTGGTGCGGTAGAAAATCTCACCATCAGTTCCTGCCTGGAATGCTGCCGAAGAGAAATCCCCTGCAAAAGTCTTTAACGATGCGCTCTTTGGGCCATCACCGAGACCTTTGCTGCCGTGACATGATTTGCAATGCTTTGCCCAGAGTTCTTTTCCTGTTGCAACATCAGCTTTTGCAGGTGCTTTCATTGCCTTGTCCTTATCAGGGACCGGCCATGCTTTGGCTTTTGCCTGTTGAGCTTGAACCGCTGTACTGAACATAAAAAATACAGCAAGGAATGCAGCTGCCATAATTGTTGCAATTTTTTGTGATGTTTTCATAATTTTTGTTTTTTATTTGTTAAACATATTTAAATGGAGGTGAATCAGAATGTCCACAACCGGGTTATATTAAATCCAAGAAGAATGGCGCCATTGTACGGATTGTTACGATTATACATCGCCGTCTCCTGCGGAACAAGACCATTGGCAGCTGTCAGAAAAATCTGGAAAGCATGCGTACTGGTCGATATTTCCACACCTACACCCATGTTTGGCCAGGGAGCAGTGTTTACGTATGTAAAAACAGACTGAGAATAACTCAGCATAATGGAGGTTTGCGGGCTTATTTTGATTTTACCGATCCCGGAAATATTGATGTTGTCATTAGGCATTCCATTTACATGGTTAGCGGTCATCTCATCAGAATCAACCAGGTTGTAATGTATCCACGAAATCCCTAATTGTGCTGAAAATTCTTTGCAGAACCTGCGTGCGAACATAAATTCGGCAAAATAGGAAAACCTGTATGAAGCCTTAAAGGTTTGATCAAACAGGGAACCAAGGTCTGATTCATTGGCGCCATTCAGTACACTGGCCTGATTATAGGTAATATAATCCAATCCGTAATTTGTGTCATTTTGAATGACCTGATTGGCTATACTTCTTTGGAATGCGGTATCATACACAAGCGAATTGAAATCGAGGTCGGAAGATAATTTGTTATTCCCCAGGAATTTCTTGTTGCTTGCATTGAGCGCCACATTGCCAAAAAAGGTGATGGTTAAAGGAAAGCCACCCTTCCGCTGGCGTGCAATGACATATTTAATATTAAAATCCTGCAGCATTTTAAGTTTTGTCGTTCCAAAGCCAACCTGAAGGTCTTTAGTAATGGTATAATTCAACCCGATACGAATGTTGGAGGCACCCCAAATTCCATAAAGGTCTGACCAGTGCTCTTGTATCGTGCCGAAATCATGCTGTATTACAGCTTCAAGCGTTCTTGCCGGGGCCAATGATACGGTCTGATCCGCAATGAAATAGCCGCTTTCAAATGCTGCTTTTTCCAAAGGCTTTTGTGCTGGTGGTTCCTGGATCGAATCCTGGGCGACAAGTGCGCCAAAACTGCTCATAACAAAGATGAAGCTTAAGAAGAATCGTCTCATTTTACCCATAGTATATGTATGCATTTCTATTGATTGTTAGTGTGAATAACTCATTAATTGTTTTTAGCTCCCTGGCTGATCCACTTGAACACCGAATCAGCATTAGCTTGCGTACAATAGGTGGCCATACTCCCACCGGTAGCCATTTTCCTGTACAGGATGCTGTTTGCCGGGGCGCTGACAATAATCATGTCGGGCATATTCTTCAATGAAACATAGGATTTACCCTCGGTTAGAATCGGGGCGACCTGTCCTTCGCCATGACATCTGACACATTCTGCAGTAAAGACAGGCTGGATTTCAAGTGCGTAACTGATTTGCCCCGGTACAGGAGGGGGAGGTGGAGGTGAAGGAGGATCGGGAACAATGAGATCCTTGTTACATGACGAAAGAATAAAAATCACGGATAG
>CAISJJ010000100.1 GCA_903885595.1 uncultured Bacteroidales bacterium | reverse complement strand
CTGAAACTACTGAGAATATCAAACAAGCCACTACTATAAATTTTATTTCTATCTTATCTTTCAGTAATGACCACAATAATACACCTCCTTCACCTAAAATGCCTCGAATCTGAACATATTCATAAATCTTATTTAGTCTCCATGTGTTACCGGAAATGCAATATGCTGTGATTTCGGAAAATAATGATGCTTCGAAAATGGAAAATAGTGATGCATAATTGTTGCCAAAAATACGTTATTAATTTTGATTCAAAAAGATTGTTTTTCTATTTTTCATTCTATAACTTTCACCAGTTAGTTTAACGATTTCACAACGGTGCAAAAGTCTATCTAACAAAGCTGTAGTTAAGACAGTATCTTTCAATACATCAGCCCATTCTTTTGGTGATTTATTAGTTGTTATTACCAGTGATGTTTTGTCGTGTAATTCATTTACGAGGTTGAAAAAAGCAATAGCCTCTTGTTGTGTAATTGGGAACATCATTATATCGTCAATCACAAGCAAATGAGCCTTCAGGATTCGTTTATATTCAGTGGCGGCACTACGGGTCACATCTTTCATTTTAAGTACTTTTACGAGCTCTTCCATTGTTTTAAAGTAAGCTTTAAACCCTTGGTTTACGGCATCAAAGCACAAACCTGCGGCAATAAATGTTTTACCTGTACCTGATGGCCCCATAAGAATGACGTTAAAATTTTGCTCCAGCCATTTAAGTTCTCTGAGCTGGTTTAATTGTTGCTTGTCCAATCCGTGATCGTCGGTAAAATCAAATAGGTTCAAGTTGTAACACAAGGGCAAACGTGCTTGTTTTGTTCTCTTGTCCAGGTCATTTTTCATGCGATAGTCGATTTCAATTTTTACGATTGTTTTTAAGAACTGCAGATAGCTTATTTTGTTTTTCTCTGCCTCTGAAAGTACAGTGTCAATTTGCTTTTGAACGGCTGTTAAATTTAGTTGTTTGCATTGGTTCTTAACTTCTTCTGTTGTAGTCATCACTAAAATATTTATTGGTTTATAATTTTTTCGTATTGTTCGATATTGCTTTTCTGCGGTTTTTCTTCGGCCTTTATCAAATTGGCTTTATTAAGCAGCACTATCTTTTGGACCAGTTCCGGCTTTTTGGATTCAAGAAGAAAGACATTGTAGACCTCTGTCCAGTCATTGCCGCTGAGCAGATTGTTTTCAATGCAGAAATCCAATGTTTTGTCGGCGGTTATTTTGTTGTTGTTTTTGAGCAGTTTAATCATCAATTGCAAGTGGTCGCGGGTGTATCTGGGAAGTTTTGTCCTTATCTGGGATAAGTAATCCAATGCTAATTGAACATTTGTAAAATACCCTGATGTTTGGCTCATCATCTGGTCGATGCTCATTGAAGTATCTCTACGGTGGTTGGTATTTGTAACGGTTACCCCTTTTTGACCGGATAATTGATGTTTGCCCAATAACTCATGGTTTAAGCTGTAAATTTGGACATTACCCTCGATTTCTATAACGCTTACCTGTGTATCTGTTCCCTGATATGTTCCGGATGGCAGTGTGTAGAAATTGCTTTTATAAGAGATTATGTTTGTTTTTCTTACATGATATAACTTTGGTTCTGCAAACTCAACGGTTAATGAGGCAAATGGGTTCAAATACAGTTTTTCGATGAGATATTCGCTCTGCGGACTCTTTTTTGTGTAGTTGTGCTCAAGATGATTGGCCGTCCTGTTAAGCCACGCAATTGCTTGTTGATTAAGTGTTTCAATGTCTAAAAATGTTCTGTTATACAGGAAGTTTTTCTTCACGTATTGTATCACGTTTTCGATTTTACCTTTGCTTTGAGGGTCTGATTTGCGACAAAAATGAAGTTTGAAATTCCTTGATTTCGTGTATTGCCTGAACGTGTCGGTTAGTATAATTTCTCCGATATTTTCATCAACAATTATCGTTCTGTCTTGGTCGTAAACAACGGTTTGTGGTATTCCGTCAAAGAATTCGAATGCTTTTTCATGGGCAAACACAACAGTTTGAGCCGTAAATGGTTTGTCTAAAAAGTAAACGTATTTCATTCTGCTTCTGGAGAGTACCATTGCAAAAAAGTTTATTTTTTTTCTTTTACTGTTGGAGATTTGCATATTATATTGACCAAAGTCAACTTGGGATTGTTCTCCATAAGGCAACTCTTGGACCGGAAAGAATTCCCTGTAGTGGGATACGACCGGTATGTTGTGTTTTTGTCTGACAAACATTACAAAGTTATAGACCGTGCGTTGTGTTACGTCTGGAAAATCTGGATGATTCTCTTTTAACCAATCATGAATTTGTGCTGATGAGGTATCTTGGTAAAGAGAAAGTTGTTTGAAAACGAATGTTTCATACGCTTCCAGAGATTTGCTTCGCTGACTTGCCAGAGTGAGAAATTGCTCGTATTGAGACTCATCCATCGATACATACTTGCCAACTGTGCGAGCATCCATTACAAGGCGTTGGGCTATTCTGGCATTGCTAAACCCAAGTTTTTTTAAGTTTTGAATTTCTAGATACATGATCCAGTTATTTACATACTTGTTTATCATATCGGTTAAAATTTTAATATAACCGATGAACAAAATTTCTGGTATTTTGGGTTTGACGATTGCCCCCGGGGGCAATCGTCAAACCCAAAATCATACATCACTATTTTCTGAAAGTACTACATTGCTATTTTCCGAAAACACTACATTGTTATTTTCCGGTTACAGGGAGAACCTTCGATGACTGTTTTGAGTTACTAAAGATCATTTTTATAACAAGAAAAACTTTTTAGTGTCGCAAATTTGAATTTGAACGACTCCCCCTTTCCCAAAAGGGGGGCAGGGGGTATTTATTTGTAATTAGCAGTATTTTAGTATATTGCAAAAATATTAATATTTTCATCGTCTATCTTAACATATTGAATATCAGTTAAAAGATAAAAATCCCCCTTAGTCCCCCTTTTTCCAAGGGGGAGAACCTTCGATAACT
>CAISJJ010000099.1 GCA_903885595.1 uncultured Bacteroidales bacterium | reverse complement strand
TATTTAGCGAAGAACTCTGGCGGCATTCGCTTTAGCTCATCGTAATGGTAAACGGCGTTTTTCAACACATCGCCAAAATGATTGGCGCTATCGTAATCCGTTGCATTCAGCCGAAGGTTCTTGAATGCAAATTTGCCCATTTTCTCGGCCAGAACGATAGCGATGGTGTAGGTTTCCTGACCCATTGCAGAACCGGCATCCCATACCTTGAATCGCATTCTGCCGCTTGCAAAATGCACCGCATGCTCAACCGCATACTCAATAACCGGAAGGTCTCTGAAAAAAAATGTGAACGCCATAGTTACTCCTTTGTTTAGGCTGAAGGCTAAGCTTACCGGCGCAAGGGGCAAAATCAAGGTTGTGAAACCGTTACAAGACGGAGCCTTTGCATCCGGGTGCAGCCCAGAAATTCAAAGCCTGACCGCCGATTAATGTAACTTCAGAAGGGCGTCAGCGTTGTCATATAGACTTTTTGCAAATTCTTGAAATTCTCTGACATCCTCAATTGTCGGTTTTCCATAGGGCAGCAGTCCTAAATCGCTTGGGTATCTTGTTTCAGTGTACACTTCATCAAGTCTTTTTATTTGTGTAATATCAACATCAAAAGTAATATACTTTCTTACCTTCGCAAGCAAAAATTCCAGTTTATGGGTTTTAACGAAACCTATTTCATATTCTTCGATAACGCCTTTCAATATTTTTTCTACAGCCTGTTGCGCATGAAATGCTGACATATTTGTCAGATTTATGTTGTCAATGATTTTTTCAATAACACTCAGGTCATCATTGGCTCTGCTCAGCCATTCCTTCGTGACCGGTTTCATATAAAATAACTCCGTTTTGTAAAATTTCCTTGGAAAAAAGGGAACCTACCTGAATAAACTGAATATACATGGATTTCGTGTAAACAATCAAATCAATTGGTATTCTTCCTGCAATATCAGTAATTGCATTTGATACTTTTAAATAGAGATCGCTTTTCTCCTGATAACTCTTTGGAAAATATTCATCCTTAGTTACAACGATCAGATCAACATCACTGTCTTTATCAGGCTTGCCATATGCGAAAGATCCGAATAAAATGACTTTATACAAATTTAGATTTTGTAAATTTTCAAGAATTAAATGTAGTTCTTTCCGGAAAGGATTCATATAACCTCACTATTTTTTATTTCTTCTCTGACCAAGCTTATCCCATGTAAAAAATAATAAATTCAAAATAGTTGCACATTAATAGCCACAATCACCTTCTTATTTTCTGGATGATCTTTCGTTAGGTATTTTTATCCATAATGATATTTTCTTTCAGCCATTGAACAAAATCGGAAAATGTCATTTCTTCAGTCAGTTCAATAGCTGTCTTGTCATTAAGATGGAGATGCGGTATGTGCTTTCCAACATATTCTCTGCCTATTTTACCGTGCCTGAGCCGGATTGCACGGGGGTCGGGAGCATTATCAAATCCTGCCTCGACCCGGTTCCCATTTAGAATATAATACCGGTATTTCCGTATATCATCGCTGAAAAGTTCGGTTATAAAAAGTTGATACAGACCGTATTTTCCCCGAATCTGTAAAATTGCTCTTTCAGGAGTGGTGTCAATATTATATTCAACATCCTCAAATGTGGAACGGGCTGAAATTATGACATCATCAAAATATTCCGAAGCTTTTTTGTCCAATCATCAATTCCTTTATGACAAAATTCCCATTCAGCCATATCGCTTTCCCACATCCTGCTCACATTTTTTTCGGTATCAATCACAAATTCCTCATCCTCTGCCATAAGCTGAGAAAATGATTTGTAATCAAACTTGAATTTCGCTTCAAATATCAGTTCTCTCTTTCTCAGTCTGGCTATTTCCGATGTAATCAAATCAATTAGATATTTTTGTAAAGCCGTATCAACAGCAGACTGCAAATCCTTGCCGAATGAATATAATACTTCACTGTAGTTATTTCTTATTATTGCACTTGCTGTATCCATGTTCTCTTTCCATATCACATGAAGAGGTGTCCCGCGATTAGAGTATCGCCTTAAATATCATTCATTCTAATTGCATTCGTCATACTCTTGCGCACATTCTGCAGCGATGTCTGGAGCATTTCCTGTGCATGGTGAACAAGTGGGTCTCCGTGACCAAAATATATGGTTTTGATATTTCTTCTGCACAGCTTTATCAAAGCCTGACAGAATGCATTCTCGTAAGCGCCGTCCGCGGAACGAATCATAACCGGCGTATCTCCAACGAATATGACTCCGTGATCCTTGTTATACAGGCAGATGGAATCGCTGGAATGGCCTGGGGTGTGAAGCACTTCAAAGTCCTGCTCGCCCATTCGAATTGTATCGCCATGTTTCAGAATGTGATCCACTCCTGCCATAAATGGGGAAAAGGCATATATCTTTGGATGAAAGGCCGCTTTGATCAAAGGAAGAATGCCCGTATGATCTGAATGGTCATGAGTCAGGACGACCTGTTCGACCTTGTTTTTCCCGACACCACCGTTCATCTTTCCAATGACTTCGATGATTGAGGGATCGTTGCCTACATCCACCAGGGTGTTCAGGTCCTCAATGCGTTTCCAGTCCCCCATGACCATATAAACATTGGAACTGTAGATGTCATGTTTCCCCAAGATTGGAATTATTTTCATCAGTTAGGAATTCCTGCTTCAGTTGGTGCTGGTTCCCCATTCTTTAGCTTGGAAGCCAGCGGAAATATCAATCATGTCTTGC